>JAFZFY010000327.1 GCA_017555665.1 Pseudomonadota bacterium
CCCCGGCTCCTGCCGCTGCCGCGCCCGAAGCAGCCCCGGCGCCTGTTGCCGCCGCTCAATAATATTTTCAGTGCCTGGGTTATTTTTTCAGGCATTTTCTGGTAAAAAATAGCGAGTTCGGCTCGCTATTTTTTTTGGATTGCCGAGCGAGGCTGTTGCCGGTCTTCCGCATCATTTTTTTCCGGAGGATACGCATGAAGATTATTCCATGCAATTCAGAGATTTCTCACCTTAAAGTCGCCGAAAAACTCCTTGAGGATGGCGTGACCATGATCCATGTCATCAATGGCCGTGAGGGAGTCATTTTGCCGGAAGCATGCAGCAGCATGAAAATTGTTCACCTCAATTTCAGCTATCGCTACGGGATTGATGATTTCTGCGTCGATAAGAGAGGCATTCGAGCAAGCCTTTCTTTTAGAGGTGTGCCGCAGTTTTGCGATATTCCGTGGTCGGCTGTATGCGCTATTTCCTCTCAAAACACGGATCAGTACTTCATTTGGGTGACGGCATTCGATGCCAATGAAATCGAGCAGTTTCTGCCGCCTGATATTCGCAGTGAGTTTTCTGAGATTCGCGATCAGTCCCTGCTCGATGAGATTCCTTACCTCAAGGAATTTGCCTTTGACGAAGTGCTTAAAAAACTTAACGGGGATGATTCGGATGAATCCGAAGAAGAAGAAGAAGAGGATGACGATCCTGGCGAGTTCCCGCCACTCAGGTTTGTGTGATTTGTTTGGGGATGCGTTTTGTTCGCGCGGCGTATGCGCAGCATAGGCGCGTTCCTTGTCGCGGCGTATCGCAACGCGATAGCCGCGACCACCCAATGCAGAGCCGTGTCGTGACACGTCTCTTGCGCGGCGTATGCGCAGCATAGGCGCGTTCCTTGTCGCGGCGTATCGCAACGCGATAGCCGCGACCACCCAATGCAGAGCCGTGTCGTGACACGTCTCTTGAAAAGTTTTCTGTTTGAAAAAAGTAAGCAGGTGTGTTAAAAATAATAGATGGTGGATTGTGATGTAAGCAAAAGCTTAGATTAATTAAACTCAACAAAAGGAGAAAAACTATGGGACTTTTCGGTAGTAAGCGTAGTGATAGTGACAAGGTGACGACAAAGAATGCGGCTCAAAAATCTGCGACCGCAGGGGATTACAATGACAAGAAAGTTGCCGACGTGTACTTTCACATCAACACAAGCGAGGGCATAGGGCCTGAGAGTTCGCACGGCTGGTTGCAGATTTGCTCTGCATCGGATGCAGTGGTCCATCAGGAGACGAATGATCCTCTTCTCGCAGCGCCTGATCTGCGTAAGGCCGCAGGTAAAAGCCAGAAGTATTTTGATAGCCAACTGGAAACTATGCTGGGTTTTGCAGCTTATGATGGCTCCACATCAAAAGGTCATGTCGTTGAGCCGGATTTCCAGATCAAGCCGCAGTCGTCCATCAGATATGCCCTCACGGGCGCACAGTACAAAGCGATGTTTGCCTATATCAATGATAAGCGCGAACATAAGTTTTCTTCTTTATCCTACAACAGCTTGACATTTGCGTCTCATGCTCTTCAGGCTGCCGGTATTGCTGGCGTTGAGTCAGTCTCTACGGGCATCGGTGCCAAGATGTTCTTGAAGAAGCAAGATAAACTAGCCAAAAAGGAAAAAGAAAAAGGCGCATTCAAACAGGATATCGGTCTTCAGGCCGTGACAAAGACGAACGCGGGTACGAATGGTCATAAACGCGATATGGCGGAAATTGCCACAGGCATTACCTATGACCGCTATTATGGTGGGGTGGACACTCTCAAGGATCATCAGGATTCATTCTTCCAAGATAAAGGTGCGCAGCGTCGCGTTGCGGATGTTGATCACCGAAAAGCCTATATGAAAATAGCTGCAGGCGCAAAAAGCCGCGTCAATGAGGGGCAGCGCCAGGCTTTCGCCAATTGGATTTCTGACTCGGGATCATTTTCCAAGTTCCTGCGTGATGGCGATCAAAGCAAGGCTGAGATGCTCGATAAAGTCAAGAAGATGGACTCCGTCTTTGAGCAGGAAGAGTCCGCTCTGCCGATGGATATGACCGTTTATCGCGGCGTCAATAACGGCATGATCAAATACCTGCTAGAAAAGAAAGGTGTCAATCCTAAACATTATATGAAAGGTAATGCGTTTGATATTCATGCGGCCAAAAAGAGTGGCGCGTTGAAGAAACTCAAAGGCATGTCTTATTCTGATCAGTGCTATGTGAGTACATCCACAAACAAAGGCTTTGCGGTTGCTTGGAATCAGATGAACGGTAATGAGGATCAGAAGGCGGCCTATAAGACTGCAACTGAGGCCTCTCAGACAAAAGTTGCAGATCTTAAAAATACCACTTATGATTTCCCGGCTTTCACAACACCCGTTGATAAAACTGAAGCCAAGCGGAAAGGGTTGAAGTGGTCTAATGATATCTTGGACAAAAACGCAGCTATTCAGAAACAGTATAAAGAGGATGGTAAGACGCTCGATAATCTGTCCCAAAATGGTGCTGGCCATATCATGACCATCAAGCTTCCCAAGGGAACACGCGGTGTATTCTCTGATGCCATGAGCAAAAAAGGCGGTACACGCACCGACGATATCGCAAAGAGTTGGGGTGCCAATCAGAATGAAATCACCCTTGACCGTGGTCTCAGATACAACATCAAGGACTTCACTATTAGTGAGAATGGTAACATGGAGCTGGATATGTCTGTCACGGGATATTCAAAACACAGGAAATCCTATGGCAAATATGACGCCGATGCCGATAAGATTACTCCTGAGCAGACAGCACGACTCAGTGAACTCATGGATAAATACCAAGTCTCTCAGTCGCCTGAAATTAAAGCCAAATACGAGGCAATTAAATCTTTGCCTCTCCTCGAGCAAA
>JAFZFY010000328.1 GCA_017555665.1 Pseudomonadota bacterium
AAAACGATATATATGTTGCGCATAACAAACTCCTTCACAAGGCACGCCTGCGACTTTTTTACCAGAGATATGAAAGTGAGCAAATTTTTTATTGCCGCCGCTATCGTGCATTCGCCCGATACGCGGCGGCTGCCCGGCTATCTGCGATACGCCGGGCACCTCTAACGTTTCAAAACCTTACGCCGAACCTTCGACATAAAGCCTTTCAGTTCATCTGGGATCAGCAATAACGACACACAAGTCACGCATATTACGCCAAATATGCCAGATACACCAAGCTCAAACAGAACGCGCCACAAATGTCCTTCGATCGATAATTTGCCGACAAGCCAAAGCCCGGCATAGCTTCCCAGTCCTGCGCTTGCGCCAAGAATCAGCCCCATCCCGAGCGCCTTCACGAGCATCAAAGGCCTAAACTGCGCATTCTTCCGATGATAGAAAGCGACGACACACGACGACTGCAGCGCCATGCCAAGACACGATGCGGCAGCCAGGCCATACAGCCCGTAAGACATGCTCAGACCGTAATAGATCGGTATCGACAACGCCGTCGCGGCTGTTGTCAGCAGCATCGGGGTCAGCGTGTTCTGAGCCGCATAATACGCCCGAACGCTCACCATCTGAATCGTCCAAAACACGATCGAGATGGAAAGTAGCCGCAGCACCATAGCCGTTTTCTGAGCATTTTCAGCCGAAAAGGCGCCGCGTTCATACACCAGGGACACCATCGGTTCAGCCAGGACGACAAAGAAACCGATCATGATCATCGACAGCAGGATGACATTTTTCAGCGTTTTGTGAAGCGTATCAGCCACGCCAGCGACATCCCCTTTTGCCGCAAGCTGAGAGAGGTACGGCAACGCCGCCTGCCCAGCCGCCTGCCCCACGAGCGCGATCGGCACCAACACCAGACGGCGCGCATAATTCAGACAGCTGATCGAGCCCTCCGGCATCATGGAGCCGAGGATACGGCCAGCCCACTCATCCACCGTTGTCAGGCTGGCGCCGAGCATGAGCGGCAATGTGAGCAGGATATATTTTTTAAAATCCGCATCCTTGAAGCCAAATACCGGCTGATATCGGAGTTTTTTGCGCAAAAACACCAGCGGTAGCAGAAACGGCCCCAGCACAGCCCCGGCCAGCGCACCGATTGCAAACCCCTTCATTCCCAACGTCCCCCCCAACACCAATCCGCTCACGATGATCATCAGATTGTAGATCAGCGGTGCCAGCGCAGAGGGCACAAACTGCCCGCGAGCCATCAACACGGCCATCATCAGCGCGCCGATATAGTGAAAAAACTGTCCCGGCAGAATGATGCGCGTCATCGCGACGGTCTCACGTATCTGTGCCGCGTCAAATCCAGGAAACAGAACCCCCACAAGCTGGTGCGTAAAGATATAGCAAATCGTGATCGCGGCGAGCAACAGGCTCCCCATCGTCGTCGCGATGAGCGAAAACAGACGCTCTGCCTTTTTGGGCTGATCCTTGGAGATATATTCAGAAAACAGCGGGATAAACGTGATCGCAAGCGTGCCACCAGCCAAAAAGTGATTCATCAAATCGGGCAGCAAAAAAGCCGCATTATAGGCATCCGTCGCCGCCCCCGCCCCCGACTGATAGGCGATCACCGCATCGCGCACAAACCCCAATAAACGGGAACACATGATCCCGGCAGACAGGATCACGGCAGCGACACCGATACGCTTGACCTTTTTCTTCACATCATTGCCGTCTGCCGTTTCATCATTCGTCGTCTTCGCGCCCGAACTGTCTTCTGCTACGGCATCCGGTCTCGCCGTTTCTGCCTTCTGTTCCTCACATGCACCGATCGCACGCTCCGCCGCTTCCTGATCCCCACTCAAACGCTCGCTGTCTGACACGTCAATGTTCTCCAATGCTCAAAAAACACGTCAATCCGCATTTTTCCGCACAGAATCTGCATCACCCGGATCAAAATCGCAAACTTCTGAATTATCCCGAACGTTCTCTGCATCCTCAGCTCCGGATATAGGCATCGACAGATCGAAATCCCCGCGAGCCTCCCCCGCCCTTGATGCTTCCCGCAGAAACGCAGCCTCTTTCTCAGAACGCCGACGGCGCGCGCGAAAGCACAGCCCTAAGATCACGCCTAAAGCAACGGCAGCGCCGATCACGGAAGCCAGCGGCAACAGGTCGAGCGCGCTGCCGCCGCCTCTCGCATCCTGCACCTCCGGCACACTCGGCGCGACACGCACCTGAACCTCGAACGACTCGATCATGCGTATATACAGCGCATCCTCGCCATCCACAGGCAGGTAAATAAAAACCTGATACAAGCAGTCTCCGGCCGGAATCAGGAACGCGCTCTGCCGTATCGCGCGCCCATTGAGCCCCGCCACGGACGACAAAGTCCCGTCTTTCCGCAGGACTTCCATCAATCCGACGAGCGGCGATACGCGAAGCACACGCGACTGCATCACATGAACACGGGGAATATCGGCCAAAGCCTCTTCCGACTGGCGCAGATGCGCTTCCAAAAGCGCTTCGCTGCCCAGCGCATATCCGGCGTTCCGGGTCACGAATACCGCCCCAAGACTGCCGTCATCTCCCAGCCGGATACACGCCACCCCCGCACGCGAAGCGAGTTCCGGCTCACACGGCACATGCGTGATCTCAGACGGCCACGACATCGTGACGGCCTCATCCGAATACAGCACATCGGCATGACCGGTTCCAGGCATGCATGATATCAAGAAAAATAAAAAAAACGCCGCACACACGGCGGCGCACTGTCTATAAAGGCTCTCCCTCATACACTCTGCAACAAATTCTGATAGACGACATAGAGATCGCGGTTCACATCCGAAAAACGCACATATCTTCCAGACGGATCAAAGTTGATACACCACTGAATGACCTGTGCAAGTCCCGAATCGAGTCCCGGCATAAGCGCCTGAAGCTGCGGAGCCTCGCGATAGCTGCGAATCTCAGCGAGCAGGGCATCCTTGTTATCCGAAACATAGGGCAACCGCCCCATGAGCATATAAATCATGCACATGCCGAACGCGAAAATATCTGCCTGAGCATTCGTGTTCTGCAGATTGTAATTCAATTCCGGCGCAATAAAGGGAATATCCGCCACAGGAATCTGCGCCACAGAATCGATATACAGCCGCTGTCCGAGATCGTAGATCACCGGCATCACGACCCCCGAATGTTTTTCAAACATCAGGTTACTGGGCTTCAAATTGCCATTCACGATGCCATGCTGATGCGCGAATTCCATACCCTGCGCGATCAGCAAGCCCGCTTGAGCCGCCACCGCCGGCTGAAACACGCCATTCGTAGCGATACTGTTGACCAGTGACTGCCGAGGCATATCGGGAACGAGAAACGCACATGACTCGGGGAAATGGAACAACACGCTTTCGAAGGTGTTGTTCTCCCGCGACAACGCTTCAAGCCGCCTGATGCCTTCGTTAAAGACGGCGCGCTCGACATCATTTTTTGGGAAAAAGAACTTGATCCCAAAGGATTCAGTGCCGCCATTGACATCGACCACGCTGCCGATCACGCCCCCTGGCAGAACGCTGTCGATCCTGTTCAGGCGATAGAGCATCGCCAGTTCAGGCGGAAGCACCACGCCATTCTGCACATAGCCGGCCGGGGACACGGCGGCAGATACGCCGCTCATCGGTGCTTGTGGTGCATACCCGGCAGGGGACACGGCGGCAGATACGCCGCTCATCGGCGCTTGCGGTGCATAGCCTGTTGGGGACACGGTAGCAGATACGCCGCTCATCGGCGCCTGCGGTGCATAGCCTGTTGGGGACACGGTGGCCGACACGCCGCTCATCGGCGCCTGCGGTGCATAGCCTGTTGGGGAC
>JAFZFY010000329.1 GCA_017555665.1 Pseudomonadota bacterium
GCCGCTATCGCTGCGCGATACGCGGCGCCGAAACATACTTGGCATCTCTAATCCCACTGACCCCCGCGCTACTGGAAATGACCGTCACAAGTGGGTTGACTTTTTATTTATCATTTGTTATAATATACCCACTTTTAAGCTTTGATAAAACAAAGCTGAAACTCGCCTACTGTAAATCATCATTACCTGTGTCTTCGTGACGGTAGTTTATATTCAGTTCTTCCCGTCCTTCCCCAAATATTCAACAATAAGGAGTAAATTAAGTATGGCTAACATGATCAGCAACACGATTGATATGGATAAAGAGAACATAAAAAAGTTCTGTGACCTCTACGGCGTTACGGACAAAGAAATGTTCTCGTTCAACCTCATTATTCCGCGGCCCGAAGAGGTGGATTGGCCTGAATCGTGGAATTTTCAGCATTGGGGTGTAAAATGGGATGTAAGCTATTTTTCCGTTTTCCAAATCCTCAATGGGAATGACTTTGAGACACCTTCAGATATTCCATTGCCAGTCTATGAAAAAATGGCTGCTGACGGGCTTGAATTTCAATTTCGTTGGGTTGGAGATGCGTTTTCAGGAGTGGGGGTTGGCGGTACGGAAAACGGCAAAATCTGGAAACTTGTTGACCTTCCAGATACAATTTTCTATTTTAAAGAAAGTAATTATGACGATGAGTACGATGAGTACGATGAGTACGATGAGGACGATGAGGACGATGAGGACGATGAGGACGATTTGCTCGATACTCTCGATTGGACTTGGCATATGGATGAAAACAGCAATCGCTGCGAGGTTGTGTCTACAAAAGTCATAATTCATGGAGCTGTGACCAAAAAACTAGGGGAAGATGTTTACGCGCTTCCCGTAAGAAAGATGATTGAAAGCGGCAATGGCTCTAATGATTGCTATATTTGCAAAATCCCTAAGTATCTTGCAGATACTTATAAAAAAAAGAATTTGGAGATAGACGAGTTTAATGATTTTTTGCGTTGTTGTGTTCATGACGGTGAGAATGGTCTGTATCTTTTGAGTAAGTCTGGAAAGCGCATAACGGCGGTCAGAGATTTCGACCATTCCGAACCAGACAAGGACGGCTATATCTACTATCCCGTTCCCGCAAGCGATCTTGAAAACCCGAAAGATGGCAGCAGCCCTTTGACAAAAGAAGCGACAGCAAAATGGAAAGAACGCCTGGCGAGATAGCCGCGCTCTCATTCCCCCTTATCCTCTCCATCATTTTACTCGCCATCCTCGCATGCGCTCGCTATACTTAGGCCCGGCTTGATTGCCCCACGCCAGTCTGGAGGCACTATGGGTACAAAGGATAAGACAACTCGGCGGCTCGAAGAATACAATGACGTCTTTGCCGACATCATCAACGTCTTGGTGTTCAATGGGGAACGCCGTGTGCGCGAAGATGACCTGATTGACATAGACACAAAAACGGAAATCGTTGCCGATGACAAGGGCTTTCGCAGTCAGGAGCGCGATGTCTCCAAGTTCTGGGTAAGCCAGAAAATCAGACTCGCGCTCTTTGGACTCGAAAATCAAGCCGCTCCAGATTTTCAGATGCCCCTGCGCCTGTACAGCTATAACGGCGCATCATACAAGGCACAGATCATTCCCAACAAACCACGTGGCAAAGCCAAGGAAGCGCAAGACGAAACCGCCCCAACAGATGAGTTGCTTCCAATACCCAAACAACCATTTTACCCAGTGTTGACACTGGTGCTTTACTTTGGAATTAAGCCTTGGGATACGGCAAGATCACTCTATGAAGCCGTAAACGTCCCCGATGAATTCAAGCCCTTCATTCCAGATATGCCGCTCAACCTCATCGAGGTCGCCTGGCTTGCAGACGAGGTCATCGACAAATTCGAGAGCGATTTCAAGGTCGTCGCATGGTTCTTTAAGCAGTACCGTATTCTCGGAAACGCCTATCTCGACATGCAAGACCCCAAGCTGCTCAAACGCATTGAACATGTCTTGGAAACCATGCGAATGGTAAGCGCCTACACCGGGGATCCAGACTACGAAGCTTTTGGGTTACAACAATCTCACAATAAGGAGATCACCATGATCGCTGCACTAAAAGAATATAAAAATGATTTGAGAAAAGAAGGGAGAAAAGAAGGGAGAAAAGAAGGGAGAAAAGAAGGGAGAAAAGAAGAGAGAAAAGACATCACAAATGCTTTCGCCAATCTTTTAGCTCAAGGGCGAAACGATGACGTGATGCGCGCCATTCAAGACCCCGAATACTTAAACGTGATTATGGCTGAATTTGGCTATGATGACGAGGATACAGACGATATCGAAAAGCCTGACGCATAGAAAACAACACGAGCGATTAAAATAAAGGAATCTCCATGATCGCCGCACTAAAAGAATATAAAAATGACTTGAGAAAAGAAGGGAGAAAAGACATCACAAATGCTTTCGCCAATCTTTTAGCTCAAGAGCGAAACGATGACGTGATGCGCGCCATTCAGGATCCCGAATACCTGAACGCGATTATGGCTGAATTGGGCTATGATGACGAGGATAAGCCCGAAACGCCGGATGCTTAGGAAGCACCATTTCTCTGTGCTTTGCGTATATTGTATAAATTCGAAATGCCCGCTTGATCTCAGCATCAAACAGCGGGCATCTCGCCGACGAAGATAAGCTTAATTGCTCACTTAATGATCTGCAACACGATCGCGGTGATGGCAAGCACGATGACGACCACGACCAGGATCTTGACGATCATCCGTTCACGCGCATCTTTCCTGACCTGACTGAGATGTGCCGTCAATGCGCCATCGATCAGCGGCACTGTCGCCTGACTGTCCATAATATCGTATGGGTTCGCGCCAGACGGCACTGGAAATACATTTGAATTCGAAGGATACGGTTGCCCCTGCATCATCTGAGGCTGAGCGGGCGCTGCACCATACGGCTGGCTAGGCATCATCTGGGGCTGCGCGGAAGCCGCGCCATACGGCTGGCCAGGCATCATCTGGGACTGAGCGGAAGCCGCGCCATACGGCTGGCCAGGCATCATCTGGGGCTGGCCGGGCATCGCGCCATACGGCTGGCTAGGCATCATCTGGGGCTGGCCGGGCATTGCGCCATACGGCTGGCTGGGCATCATCTGGGGCTGGCCGGGCATTGCGCCATACGGCTGCCCCTGCATCATCTGGGGCTGGCCGGGCATCGCCCCATACGGCTGCCCCTGTATCATCTGGGGCTGGCTGGGCATCGCGCCATACGGCTGGCCTGACATCGCCGGGGACGGGCTGGAGGCCGCCCCATACGGCTGTCCCTGCATCATCTGGGGCTGGCCGGAAGCTGCACCATACGGCTGGCCGGGCATCGCCGGGGACGGGGTTGGAGCCGCCCCATACGGCTGCCCTCCCGGCATTGGGGTCAGTACAGAAGAGGTGACTGAAGGCTGGGCATTCTGATCGAGTTTCACCGATAGCGACCGCCCCATGCGGCTTGAAGGGATCTCGACGGCAAGCCGCAGCGAGGGGGACTCCCCAGACTCAAGGACTGCGCTGATGCTCGAAGAGAGCGAGGGAATGGCGTCGGAGTGTGACCGGCTGTACTCGGAGAGCTGCTGCATGCTCAATCGAAGCGACTGGCTCGGATCGGACTGGCCAGCCGCCGCCCACTCGGGAAGCAGGTGAAGCGCGTGATGCGCTTCCTGGGCATTCCGGTATCGGTCTTCCGGTGCCTTCTCCAGGCATTTCAGGATAAACGCGATCATCTCCGGGCTCATTTCGACTTCAGGCCGGAGATTCAGCGGCGGGACAGCAGCATTCACATGCTGCATCATCACGTTGTAGGGACGGTTCCCCGGAAACGGCGGTTTCCCTGCTGCAAGCTCGTAAAGCACACATCCGAGCGAATAGACATCCGAGGCTTCCGTCACATCCGAGGCCGTCGCCTGTTCCGGCGACATATACCACGGCGTGCCAAGCGCCTGCCCGGACATCGTCAGCTTGGCGCGATCCGTCAGCGTTGCAAGGCCGAAATCAAGCACCTTCACGAAATGCGGATCGCCGTCCTGCTCCGTGATCATGATGTTGTCGGGCTTCAGGTCACGGTGGATCACGTGCATCGCATGCGCTTCCGAAAGCGCGTTCAGCACCTGGTCTGCCACATGGAAGATGAACTGCCCCGAAAGAACGCTGGGGGAAATGTTCGACAGCTCGACACCCCGGACGTATTCCATGACGATATAAGCGATATCGCCATTCTCGATGCCCGAACTGATCAGCTGGACGACATTCGGATGAACCACGCGCGCAACCGAACGCGCCTCGCGCTCAAAACGCGCCACAATCTGGTCATCCGTGATGTGAAGATGCGAGAGCACCTTGATCGCGACGACACGGTCAAACTGGATCTGTTTGCCCTCATAGACGGTACCCATGCCGCCCTGTCCGATCTTCCGAAGCGCGACAAAGCTTCCGCCGAGCGGCAGACCGAGCACGGCACTTCCATTCACGAGTTCTTCTGGTGGTACACCAAAATAACCGTCATTCTCGCAACGACAGCCAACTTCCGGCAATTCACATCGGCATTTCGGGCATATTGCTGTCACAAAACACTCCGCATCAATACAAAACCAAGCCGCCCAAAAAAGGCAAACCTACTTTCTAGCAGGTTCAAAACCGGCTTGCAATCACAACATGATATCGGAACAGGGCGGCGGCCTGGGCACCGTCGGCATCCAGATCTCTGGGGGAAACTGAGCGCATCTCGGCGCTGTGGCGTCCGATTTCTATATCCCCTCAGGGCAAAGGTCTTGTGCGGTGCCTGCCGCTTGCGGCGTTCATCCCCCTGCGATAGATCAGAAAACGCCTATGGGCTTGAGCATCCAAAGCGGCCGGACGCGTATGCCAAAGGCATAGCGGACGGCATACGCGCGCCGTATGCCGAAGGCATAGGCGC
>JAFZFY010000330.1 GCA_017555665.1 Pseudomonadota bacterium
ACGCGCGGCCTGCACGTCTCAACGGCGATAGCCCGAAGCGCGGGGCGTATCGCCGGCCATGCCGCCGATAGCCTGCGCAAACGCTTCCAAAAAAGCGTAAAATAGAGTAAAACCACGCCGTTTTTGTGCCCTCAAAAAGGGCATAGGCTTGAAGTGCGCGGAAATCCGCGCGGTTACTTGGGATTTTTGGTCCAAAGGTGACGATTCAGAGGATTTTATGGCAAAAAAACAGTCGAATTTTAAAAAAGTCGATACTTGGGTAGATGTCGTGAAGAACGAGCACGAAGTGCTTGATTTCTGGAAGGATGCGGACATTTTTAACAAGCTGCGCGCGCAGAACAAGGGCGGCAAGAAATGGTCGTTCCTGGACGGGCCGATGACGGCGAACAACCCGATGGGCGTGCACCATGCGTGGGGGCGGTCCTTGAAGGACGCGTTCCAGCGGTATCACGCGATGAACGGCTGTGAGCTTCGTTATCAGAACGGCTTTGACTGCCAGGGCCTGTGGGTCGAGGTCGAGGTCGAAAAGGAACACGGCTTCTCTTCGAAACAGCAGGTGCGCGAATATGGTATCGACAAGTTCGTGCAGGACTGCAAAGACCGCGTGAACAAATGCGCCAAGCGCATCACGGATCAGTCGATCCGTCTCGGTTACTGGATGGATTGGGACAATTCATATTTCACGATGTCCGAAGAAAACAATTATACAATTTGGGCATTTTTGAAGAAATGTTATGAAAAGGGCTTGATTTATCGCGGTCATGACGTGATGCCGTGGTCGGGCCGCAGTGGCTCGGCTTATTCGCAGATGGAAGTCATCGAAGGCCGTAAATATATTGCATCGCTGTCGCTTTTTGTGAAATATCCGTTAATCGATGCGGGGCATGAAGGCGAGAATTTGGTGGTGTGGACAACAACACCGTGGACGTTGAGCTGCAACGTTGCGGCGGCTGTGAATGCCGACCTCGATTATGTCAAAATTAAATCCAATCAGGATGGCGAGATTTATATCTTTGCAAAAGATAATTTGAAGTTCCAGAGATTGGAAAAACAATATAAAGAAAACTGGATCGAAGGCGTGCCCAAACTGAAGACGCTCGACCAGATCTTTAAAGAGCGCGGCGGCTATGAAGTCGTCGGCACGGTGAAAGGCGCGGATTTGATTGGTTTGCGCTATCGCGGGCCGTTCGATGAACTCGAAGCGCAGCATGTGAAAGGCGGCTATCCGTTCATCGATGAGAAGATCGCCGAATCGGCTATGGATGCGCACCGAGTGATCGACGGCGGACGCGACGAGCGCGGAAATGCGGTCGTGACGATCGGCGAAGGTACCGGCATCGTCCATATCGCGCCGGGATGCGGTGATGTCGACCATGTTCTGGGCGTGAAACTTGGCCTCCCGATGCTCGCCCCGCTCGATGAAGCCGCTTGTTTCCTGCCGAAATTCGGTTTCCTGACCGGCATGAACGCGACCAAGGACGATACGCGCCAGGCCGTCGTCGCCGAACTCAAGAAAAAGAATATATTAATCGCACAGGAACTCTATCCGCACGTCTATCCGCATTGCTGGAGAACAGGCGAAGAGCTCGTTTTCCGCATGGTGGACGAGTGGTATATCAATATGAACTGGCGCGATAAAATTATAAAAGTCGCGAAAGATATCAATTGGATTCCGGCGTTCGGCAAGGATCGCGAAGTCGAATGGCTCACGAATATGCGCGACTGGATGATTTCCAAGAAGCGTTTCTGGGGCCTGGCGCTGCCGATCTGGGTCTGTGATGACTGCGATAAATTCGAAGTCATCGGTGGTCGCGAAGAGCTGAAATCTCGCGCCATTGAAGGCTGGGATGAGTTCGAAGGTCACACGCCGCACAAACCGTGGATTGACAAAGTCGTATTGAAATGCCCGCACTGCGGCGGCAAAATGCACCGTGTCGAAGATGTCGGCAACCCGTGGCTGGACGCGGGCATCGTGCCCTACAGCACCGTCAAATATAATAGCGACCGCGATTATTGGAAAGAGTGGATGCCGGCCGACCTCGTGCTCGAATGCTTCCCCGGCCAGTTCCGCAACTGGTTCTACAGCCTGCTCGCCATGAGCACGATGATGGAAGACATGAAGCCGTTCAAGACGTTGCTGGGCCACGCTTTGGTTCGCGACGAACACGGCCAGCAGATGCACAAATCGACGGGCAACGCGATCTGGTTCGACGATGCGGCCGAACAGGCTGGCGCAGACACGATGCGCTGGCTCTATGCTCGCCAGGATCCCGAAGTCAATCTCAACTTCGGTTACGGTCCGCTTCGCGAGGTGCGCGGTGGATTTATCAATACGCTGTGGAATACTTATGCATTCTTTGCAAACTATGCGCGCCTTGAAAATTGGGTCTATCCCGACAATCCGACGCCGTTCAAGGACCGCACGCTCTTCGACCAGTGGATTCTGACCGAACTTCAGCTGCTCATCAACAAATGCCGCGATTCCTTTGAAAACACCGACGTTCGCGGTGCCGCACTCGCCATCGAGGCATTTGTAGAGAATCTGTCGAACTGGTACGTTCGTCACAATAGAAAACGCTATTGGAAGATTGAAGAAAACGATGCCGATAAATCGCGCGCGGCGTTTGAAACGCTCTTCGAATGCCTGTTCACGCTCGTCAAGCTTATCGCTCCGATCCTTCCGTTCCTCGCCGAAACGATGTACCAGAACCTCGCCAATGGCGCGCTCGAGCATCCGCTTGAATCTGTACATCTCGAAAAATATCCCGAAGCGAACAATGAATATATTGATATCGAACTTCGCGATGAGATGGCTGCCGTCGAGGCGTTCACGAAACTGGCGCTTTCCGCTCGCGAAGCGCAGAAGCTCAAGATTCGTCAGCCTCTGGCCAAGATGATCCTCGGTCCTGCCGATGAAATCGGCCTTAAAGCCGCCAATCGTTTCCAGGATATCCTCAAAGACGATTTGAACGTCAAAACCGTGGAAATCCTAACGCCGGGTACGCCGTCGCCGCTCGATTATGAAATCAAACTCAACTTCCGCGCGGCTGGTCCGAAATTCGGCAAGCAGATTAAGGAAGTCGCGGCGGCGCTCACCGCAAACCACGACCTCGTCATTGCCAAAGCCCGCGCTGGCGAGCCTGTTGAGCTGACGATTTCCACAGGGACAGTCACCGTGGCACCCGAAGAAATCATCATGCAGGCGCTCCCCAACCCCGATCTCGCGATCGCCGAGGAAGCCGGCTACTGGACCGCGTTCGACACGCATATTACCGAAGAACTTCGCATCGAAGGCTTCATGCGTGACTGCATGCGCAAATTCCAGCTCACCCGCAAGGAATCCGGCCTTGAAATCGAAGACCGCATCCACCTGACCTGGCAGTCCGACTCCCAGACATTGATCGCCATGTTCAACGCTTGGGGCGAGCAGATGGCCGCAGGTTTGCTCG
>JAFZFY010000331.1 GCA_017555665.1 Pseudomonadota bacterium
AGACGTGTCGTGACACGTCTCTTTTGCGCCCAACGCGCGGCGTATGCAACGCATAGCCGCGCCCCAAACAAAAAAACCACGGGAAAATTGTTCACAACACGCGCCAATCCGTTTATAAAGCGCGGATTTTGTGAGCTATTTTTCAGGGCTCGCGAATTGCGCGTAGAGACGGAAAAGCCGCGTTGCACAGATATCAGCGGTCTTTCCAATTATGATAAGGATCAGAACATGAGTGAATTTTTGAACGGATTTAAGCGCACGCATACATGCGGCGCGCTTCGCGGAACCGATGTCGGCAAGACCGTCCGCCTCGTCGGCTGGGTCCAGGACTACCGAAATCTCGGCAGTTTTCTCTTTATCGTCATGCGCGACCGATATGGCATCACGCAGATCCATGTCGATGCCAACAGCCCGCTTTTCGAGCAGGCATCCAAGCTCCGCGCGGAATGGGTCATCGGCGTCGAAGGCGAGGTGATTTCGCGTGGTAAAGACGCAAACAAGAACCTTGCAACTGGCGAGATTGAGGTCGAAGCGAAGGAACTGAGAATCTTCAACCGCGCAGAAACAGCGCCTTTCGCGATTCATGACCGTTGCGATGCCGACGAGAAGCTCCGCTTGAAATATCGCTATCTCGACCTTCGCCGTCCGTGCCTTAACAAAAATATCATCATGCGCAGCCAGATCACGCGCATCATCCGCCGCGTGCTCGAAAGCAACGATTTCCTCGACCTCGAGACGCCGGTGCTCGGCAAATCGACGCCCGAAGGCGCACGCGACTACCTGGTGCCGAGCCGCGTCCAGCCCGGAAAATTCTATGCGCTCCCGCAGTCGCCGCAGCTCTTCAAGCAGCTCTATATGGTGTCCGGTTTCGACCGCTACTATCAGATCGCGCGCTGCTTCCGCGATGAAGACCTCCGCCTCGACCGCCAGCCCGAATTCACGCAAATCGACATGGAAATGTCGTTCATCGAGCCCGACGACATCCAGAATATCTGCGAGGAAATGATCTGCACGATCTTCCACGAAGTCCTCAACATCGACCTGCCGCGCCCGTTCAAGCGCATCAGCTGGGATGAAGCGATGGACCGCTTCGGCGTCGATGCCCCCGATATCCGCTTCGGCATGGAGCTCAACAACGTCACCGAGATTTTCCGCAACACGGAATTCAAACTCTTCGCAGCCGCGCTCGAGAACAAGCAGGGCACGATCCGCGCGATCTCGGTGCCGGCATCCGTCAAGCTCAGCCGCAAAGACATCGAGCAGAGCCTCGGCGATGTCGCCAAGACCTACGGCGCGAAAGGCCTCGCGTGGACCAAGTTCACGAACGGCGCGCTCGACGCAGGCATCGCGAAACAGCTCTCGGACGCTGAAAAAGCCGCGCTCATCGACATGCTCAAACCCGAAGAAGGCGGCACGCTCCTCTTTGTCGCCGACAAGCTCAACATCGCGCGCAACGCCCTCGGCCGCGTCCGCAAAGAAATCGCTGTCCGCAACAACTGGGTGCCCAAAGTCATGAAAAAAGCCGAAGATGTCGGCCTGACCTGGGTCACCGATTTCCCGATGTTCGAGTGGTCCGATGAAGACAACCGCTGGTACGCGATGCACCATCCGTTCACCAGCCCGCGTTCCTCCGACTGGCCCGCGTTCGAAGCCGGCGACCTCGGAAACGTCTACGCCCAAGCCTACGACCTCGTCCTCAACGGCATCGAGCTCGGCGGCGGCTCCATCCGTATCCACAACATCGACGTGCAGAAAAAAGTCTTCGCTGCACTCGGCATCGGCGACGAAGAAGCCCGCGCGAAATTCTCGTTCCTCCTCGACGCCCTTTCGTTCGGCGCGCCTCCCCACGGCGGCCTCGCGTTTGGCCTCGACCGCATGGTCATGCTGCTCGCCGGCGCGGACAGCCTCCGCGATGTCATCGCCTTCCCCAAGACGAACAAGGCCACAGACCTCATGACCGAAGCCCCGAGCGAAGTCGACGACAAACAGCTCGCGGAACTCTGCATCCAATGCGATCTTCCCGTTGAAGACGCTTGATAATGATGGGCGCGGCTATTTCATACGCCGCGCATGACGCGGCCTATGCGCCTGCGGCGCATACGGCCGCCGAGCCGCCTCGCTATTGGCGATGCCAATACGCGGGCGAGGTTAAGTCTGAACGGTTCACTCACATTAGGAGTAACGCCTATGGATTTCGATTCTCTGAAATCATCCATTCTTCAACTCTCTACGGACAAGAATTTCGATGAAGCAACATGTTTGCTAGAAAAGATAATATTCGACATTTCAAAAGCAGAATTCATACCGATCATCATTGAAATTGGATGTATCCCCGAATGTATACAAATCGATTCATCAGCTGAAAAACTTTATTCTAAAGCGAGTGAAATCGTTTTAGCAAGATGCTTTCAGGAATTAGGATTAGCTTCACAGGTTATAAAAATACGTTCGAATTGTGCTGATGTTATAGCCAGAAGCAGACATCATAATTATTCGCTGGTTGCGGATGCAAAATCATTTCGTTTGAGCCGTACAGCAAAGAATCAGAAAGACTTCAAAGTTGAGTCTATGGTGAGTTGGAAGGGAGATAATGATTATGCCGTTTTGGCCTGTCCATATTTCCAATACCCGCGAAAAGCTTCCCAAATCTATACACAAGCCCTAGATGGTAATGTGTTATTATTCTCTTGGGAACATTTGTCTTTTTTGATTAAGAACAGCATTATTGAGAATGAGAGTAGAAACCTTGTGTCAATTTGGAATATGTCGCATGTGCTTGCAAGTAGATATACAAGAGCGGATAAAAAGATCGTATTTTTAAACCAGCAGG
>JAFZFY010000332.1 GCA_017555665.1 Pseudomonadota bacterium
GCCTCGGCTTTCGCCTTCGCCTCTGCCTCGGCTTTCGCCTTCGCTTCTTCGGCGGCTTTCGCTTCTTCGGCGGCTTTCGCCTCTGCCTCGGCTTTCGCCTTCGCCTCTGCCTCGGCTTTCGCCTTCGCCTCTGCCTCGGCTTTCGCCTTCGCCTCGGCTTCAGACGCTTCTTTCACGTCATCCGCAGCATCTTCTTCATCGACACCAGAAAGCTCACGCTCCACGCGCTCAAGAATCTCACGCCCTTTGGCTTCGAATTCGTCTGCTTTATCCGCCTCGCCATTCTTGCCATTCTCGCGGATAAACTCGCTCAGCCCCAGCAAAAGCTCACCCTTTCGACGCATCGACGGGGTCACGTCAAACTCTCGCTTGTACAGCTTGATGACCATGTCGTTGCGCTCATGCGATGCATAGATACGCCGCGCCGCATCAAAGCTTTCCGATCGCCCTGGCCATGCTTTCACGGCTTTCTGATAAAACTTGATCGCATCCTCCTGCCTGTTCACCCGCACCTCAAGGATGTGCCCGATGCTGTGCATGAGGTAGCTCTGTTCCTGAACATCTTCCGTCGCTAATTGCGCATTATGGAGGCGAAGAATCAGCTGATCCCATTTCGCCAAATGCGGATAGCTCTCATGCAGGGCAACCAAATACTTCCATTGATGCAGTTCGTTAAGGATATCAGCGAGCTTCTGAAAAGCTTCCCCATCCTGCGGATTCGTCTTTAGTGCTTCCTGACACGCTTTAATTTGCTCTTTCATGGCTTCCTCTGGGCTAATGATCAGTGGTGGCTATGCACCGAAAAAAATTGCACCTAGTTCTATTACATTCAAAATTTGCATTCAAGCAAAGAGACGCTATGCTTGATATTTTGACCGCAAAAATCACACAGTGCCGCATCCCGTCCCGATTCCCTGCAGCGGCCGGCAAGCCCCCGCGTGCCCAGACATGATCCATGGCGGCGCTTCTGCGTACGCGCCGCTTTAAAGCCGCTACTGCGTACGCGGCTTTTATTTTGGGGCACGGCGCTTCTGCGTACGCGCCGCTTTAAAGCCGCTACTGCGTACGCGGCTTTTTCCGTATCCCCCACGCCGCGCGCATCGAGGCTCTCACATCAAGCACTCGCATGACCGCGAAAATACTGCATATCATGCACTCGATAACGCCCATTCCCCCAGCACAAGCTCGCCCCCAAGCACACACACACAAAAAAAAAGCGCGGCCGTATGCCGACAGGCATAGGCTCGCGCCACCGCGCGGCGTATCGAAGATAGCCGCGCCCCACATAAAGACGTTCCGTGCAACGGCTCTCGGTTACGCCTCACACGCGATCAAAGCTTTGCAAGCGCCACGCGCCAAGCCTCGCGTGCCGCCGAATGCCAGGCTTCATCCTTCGAGGGTTCAAAGACCGACTCGATCTCGTAAGCCTTGCGCAGATCTTCGAGCGACTTGAACATGCCGACACCGAGCGCAGCGCACATCGCCGCGCCCATCGCCGTCGTCTGCATATTTTTCGGGCGCACCAGCGAGACTTTCAAAAGATCCGACTGAAGCTGCATCAGCAGGTCGTTCGCGCTCGCGCCGCCGTCGACTTTCAGCGAATTGAGCGGCGTGTTGAGGTCGGCCGTCATCGCCTCCAACAGATCGGTGTTCTGCTGGCAAATGCCCATCAATGCGGCACGTGCGATATGTCCGCGTGTCGTCGCACGCGTAATGCCCGAGATCACGCCGCGCACTTCCGGACGCCAATGCGGCGCGCCAAGGCCAGTCAGCGCCGGGACGATGATCACGCCGCCGTCATCCGGCACGCTCCGCGCAAGCGTTTCCACTTCCGGAGAGCTAGAAATGATGCCGAGGCCGTCGCGGAGCCACTGCACCAACGCGCCCGCCACGAACGCGCTGCCTTCAAGCGCATAGCACCGCGCGCCGCCGATTTCCCAGGCGCATGTAGAGAGCAGGCCGGACTTTGAATGCGCGATGCGATCGCCCGTGTTCATCAACAGGAACGCGCCCGTCCCGAACGTGCACTTCGCGTCGCCGGCGTGATGGCAGCACTGCCCGAAAAGCGCAGACTGCTGATCGCCGATCATGCTCATGACCGGAATGCCGTCCGGCAGGCCCGGCACACGCTTCGTGCGCCCGAATTCCCCGCAGTTCGGCTTGATCTCGGGCAGCATCGCCGCCGGGACATCAAAGATTTTCAGCAGATCCGCATCCCATGCGAGTTTCCCGAGATCCATCAAGAGCGTGCGCGATGCATTTGACGGATCCGTCGCATGCACTTCATGCCCCGTCAGCTGATAAAGCAAATACGTGTCGATCGTGCCGAAACACAGCCTGCCAGCCTCAGCATCGGCCTGACGCCCCGTGTGATCGAGAATCCAGCGGATCTTCGTCGCCGAAAAATACGGATCGCAAAGAAGGCCGGTCTTTTCGCGGATCATCGGCTCGATGCCGTCCGCCTTGAGCTTCCGGCACATCTCCGTCGTGCGGCGGCACTGCCACACGATCGCGTTGTACACGGGCGTTCCCGTCTCGCGTTCCCAAACGACCGTCGTCTCGCGCTGGTTCGTGATGCCGATCGCCGCGATCTGCCTTGCATCGATGCGCGCACGCGCCACGGCCGTCCCGATCGCCTCAAGCACCGACTGCCAGATGTCGTCCGGGCGGTGCTCCACCCAGTCATTGTTCGGATAAATCTGCGGAAACTCCTGCGATGCAGAGCCGCATACTTTCAAGGACTCGTCAATAATCAGAACCGTTGTCGAGGTCGTCCCCTGATCGATCGCCAGAATATACTTCATATCCTCACCTCAGCATGAGCCAGATTGCATTGATCGCAGCCGGCGTGATCCCTGATATCCTCTCGGCCTCGCCAAGACTGGCCGGCCGATACTTCTCCAGCTTTGTCAGAACCTCGGTCGTCAGACCGTGCACCGAACGATAGTCAAAATCCTTCGGTATCCGGCGTTTCTCCATTTCGACAAACGCCTCTATGCGCCCCGCCTCGCGACGGATATAGCCGTCAAATTTCAGCTGGACTTCCACGCAATGGCGCACCGCGTGCGGAAACGCCGCAACCGCGTCGTTGCCCTGCGCGAGCATGTCCATCGTCACTTCGGGCATCTTGATCAGCTGCGCCAGGTTGCCCGCCGACGGCATTTTCTCCGCATCCGTCAAGCGCTCGCGGTCGATATCCGCCGCGCGAAGCGTCGGCAAAAGGGCGGCCAGCGCATCGATTTGCGCCTGTTTTTCAAGGCATTTCGCATAATCCGCGTCCGACAGAAGGCCATAATGATGCCCGTAACCCGACAGGCGCATATCCGCGTTGTCCTCGCGAAGGCTCAGCCGGAACTCCGCGCGGCTCGTGAACATGCGATACGGCTCATCCGCGCCGCGCATCACGAGGTCGTCCACCATCACGCCGATATAAGCCTCATCACGGCGAAGCACAAACGGCGCATCCCCGCGCAGATAGCACGCCGCGTTGATGCCGGCCATCAGCCCTTGCGCTGCCGCCTCCTCATAGCCGCTCGTGCAGTTGATCTGCCCGGCCACGAACACAGAGGGTATCGCGCGAAGCGACATCGCGTGCGTCATCTGCCCAGACTCGATCGCATCATATTCCACGGCGTATGCCGGGCGTATCACATGCGCTTTCTCAAACCCCGGAATGCTGTGGATGAATGCCAGCTGCACATCAAACGGCAGCGAGGAGGATATCCCGGCGGGATAGATCTCGTCCGTCTCAAGGCCCATCGGCTCGATAAAGATCTGATGCCGGTCCTTGTCCGCGAAGCGGAACACCTTGTCCTCGATGCTCGGGCAATAGCGCGGCCCGATGCCGTGTATCGTGCCGTTGAACAGCGGGGAGCGTTCGCGCGCAGCCCGGATGATATCGTGCGTCTCGGACGTGGTGTACGCGATATGGCACGGCACCTGGCGCAGAAGCGGCGCATCGCCATAAAAGCTCAACCTTGTGATCTCGTCATCCCCGGGCTGCACCTCAAACTTGCTGAAATCGAGCGAATGCGCCGAAATCCTCGGCGGCGTCCCCGTCTTGAGGCGCTTGAGCTGCACGCCGAGTGCCTCAAGGCTCGCGCTCAGCCGCGTGCTCACGCCATCGCCCGAACGCCCGGCCTCGAAGTGATGCTCCCCGATATGGCAGAGCCCGCGCAAAAACGTCCCCGTGCACAGCACGACAACACGCGTCCGATAGACGACCCCGCCGTCCACAAGAACGCCGCTGACCGCGCCATTTTCGAGGATCACATCCTCCACTCGCGCCTGAACAAGCGAGATATTCGGGTGCGACGAAAGCACCTTCAGCATCTCGCGGCGATACAGCGCCGTGTCGCACTGAACGCGCGACGAGCGCACCGCAGGCCCCTTGCTCGCGTTCAGCGTCCGATACTGGATCGCGCTCGCATCTGCCACGCGCGCCATGATCCCGCCAAGCGCGTCGATCTCCTTCGTGATATGCCCTTTCGCTATGCCGCCAATCGACGGATTACAGCTCATCTGCGCGATCCGGTCGATGTCGAGTGTCACAAGAAGCGCACGAAAACCAGACTGCGCAAGCGCCCACACGGCTTCGCAGCCCGCATGACCGCCGCCGACAACGACCGCATCAAAGCTGATCGGATATTCGATACACGCCATACACTAACCTTTATCCGAAGCCTGAAGCACCAAGTCGGAAAGCGACTTCCAGAACGCCGTCATCTCAGGCGTCTGGCAGACCTCTGTCGATTGATGAAGCGCATAACTCGACTTGAAAATATGATCCGCCTCTTTCTGGTCTGCGTTTTTGTTATCCGCACCAGCACTTCTGATCGAAGCACGATTATCCTCCAGATACTTTGTGAGCTCGCGGCTCATCCGGGCGCAATCCAAAGCATTGGCGTCCGCGATATCGTGCATCCTGTCAAAATGACCGGCAAGCACCTTGCCCGATGACGAACACCCGCACATCAGGCAGACCAACAACACAAGAAGCGATATTCTCTTCATATCAACCATATAGCGAGTGCGCGTAGCCCCGCAGCTAGGGCGGCGCGCCTGCGCCGCCCGGAATCATTTGCCGAAAAATCCGGGCTCTTCCGCGTCATACTTGCACACGATATCGACCGGGAGGTCATCCAGCGACGCGAGCCTCGAAGACAATTCATCCGAAAGCACCGCATATTTCGCCAAAAATGCCGCCGCCTCATCGTGGCTGCCGCGATACTCGATCTCCATCACGTCCTTCACAAGCGCGCGCACCGCATCCGCCATCTTCGCGCTGTCATACCCGAAACGGCCTTCCGCATCGCAGGTCACGGCGCCGCGTTCCATCAGATAATTCAGCTGAATCGCGTTCGCGCGCGCATGCGCCTGCGTCAAACCGAACCTCAGCGAGCGGAAGAACCCCGCCACCATCGTCGCATACGTTTCCTCAAGCTCCGCTTCGGTCAGCTCGCCGCGTTCATAGAACCAGCGGCTCAGATACGTCGATGTCGAATCCGCCTTGCATTCCTCGATCGCAGAATACGTGTCCGCGAGGCTGTGGATGATCGAATCCGTCGAGTTCAGCACCGCCTTGGGCCCGAGGCTATGCCCCGTCTCATGCAGCAACGTATGCCTGAAAAACGCGCCGAACGAGAGCTTCGAAAGCGCATCTGCCGTCAGGAAACGCTCCGCAATCGGCCGCAGGATCGCGTTGAATTTCGCTTCCTGCACGTTCTTCATCATGACTTTCTTCGTGCCGTGAACCTCGATCACCTCCGGATCGTTCGGCAGCACAAACGCCAATGTCTGCACGCCCACACGAGCCTCGCCAGCCGTCGAGAGCAGATCCATCACGACAAAGGGCGAAGACTGGCTCGCGACGCGCGTCGCCTTGATCTCGTCCGACACCGGCAGCGCCTGCTGCATATCTTCCACAAGTTCCTCGATATGCTTCAGCCGCGCCGTCTCCTCCGCATTGCGGTAACCGATGAACGCCTCGAACGTCGCTTTATACCCAAAAAGCTGATCCTCATACGTCTCATACGGCCCGAACACGATCTCGATATCCGAATCCAGACCGATCCACGCGCCATCACTCGCCGCATAATCGTTGTTCAGCAGCGCCTCGGCGCGCGTGTTCAGAAAATGCCGCAGCGACACATTCGATGTCATCCCAGCCGCTTCCTGCAGCAGCTTCGCGGCCTTCTCAAGTTCAAGCGCATACGCATGGCTATACGGAATGCTCACAAAACGCCCCTCGCGACGACGGATCAGCGTCGTGAAGCTCATAAAGCTCTCGCGGTCTTCGGGATGCGCCTCGATCCATGCATTGAACGCCTCGCGCGTCATGTCCGCAGGATAAAATCCCGCCCCCAGCGGTTTCGTGATCGTCCCATAAAACGGCTCGTCGCCTTTAAAACGATCCCACGGGCCGCCCATGATTGCAAAGCTCTCGATCAGCTTCCGCGAATGCGTGTCCTCAATCTCCTGCTTAAACTGCGGATTGTAATGCGACACCTGGCGCAGATAGACCGGGTTCAGAAACGCCGCCGCGCGTATCAGGCACGCGAGCACGGCACGATCCTCCGGATGAATGGACTCTGGATTTAACGACAAACGAACAGGAGCAAATTTTTCACAAACAAACATCAGCGGATATCCTTTACAAGAATCAATGACCCCAAAAACCGTATTATAAGCCACTTACGCATTTCAGATAAAGCATTTTTGAACGACCCAAATTTCATTTTTCAGCCCACCCACGCATACATTTGGTCTATTATCCCACCTTATCCCACATACATCAATTTCCCCTTTACAGCATCCGCAACATCCATTTATCAATAGGGCGCACAATAGGATGCGCAAATATATTTCTATAACGCTGCACTTCTCACCTTCTGCGCCCGGCTATCGGCTCCGCATAAAAATTATCTTTCCCAACTCTCAATCATGCATGTATGTTTTTTATCCGGATCATCCTTATCGTAACTGATGCCAACCAATAATATTTTGTTTGTATAATTCTGAAGTATCTCTGGATAATGGCGACTCTTGATTTGCGCAATCGCGCCTTCGGCATCATTTTGGGGATGTGATTTATCGAGCGCTTTGAGTTCAATCACAAGTGCAGGATAGTCAGAGTTTCGTTTGGGCAAATATACAATATCGGCATAACCTGTACCGCCTGCAAGTTCTTCCAGCTGAAGATACTCATCTTTATATGCAAAATAGGCGAGTTTAATCGTACCACGCAATGATTGCTCGTTGTTATAATGGCGTGGATTATATTCCTCGGTGTGCACTTTTTGCAGTTCGGCAGCGACGGCTTCGGCGCGCATATCCACCGTGTCTTTCATGAGCTGAACGCTTCTTTTGACGCGCTGGATCGTTTCGACATGCGTTACACGGTGAACGGAACGAGCATATTCGATGCGGATTTCTTCGTTGGGTATGCGCACAGTCTCGCGCTCTTCGTTATAGGATAAATAACCGTAGTGCGTGAGAAGGGTGAGCACGTCATCCTCTGATTTCAGAGCCGAAGGATCGTTGCAGAACATGCTTGGATCCATGCGCACTTCCTTGCCAGCGAGCAAATCAACGACTGCTATTCCAAGTCCTTCTTTGTCGAGGTTTAAGTATTCCAACAGCCCCGTGGGGTCTGAGGATGCAACCCAATAGGATTGAAATTCCCCTGCCTCGATGGCCATCATCACGGAATTGGGATTATAGACAGAACCAACGCCTTTTACCTGATAGCCATCGTACCAGAATTTCATTTTTGCCAAATCGATGTGAAATTCTTCGCAAAGAGAGCGAATATCGTTCTCTGTAAACCCTATGTATGGCGCAAACGGACCTGGTTTTAGGATTGTATATTCCCGGAATTCCGAAATTGCCGACTGCGATCCGTCTTTCATAATCGGGAGAATACCCGTCATATAGGCGGCAGCAAAAACCTTATTGGTGATGGTAATGCTCTTGAAAAGGCTACGTAGGAACTGAAGATATGTCTTGCGGATTTCCGCAGCGCAGTCATTGTCTCGAATGGGCGCATCCCATTCATCGATGATGGCAATAAACTGTCTGCCGCTGGCCTCGACAGCATGATTGAGCAAATCCGCGAGCGATTCCGCTTTTTTTACGTCAGGAAATTGATCAAATATTTCTATGGACACAACTCGCGTGATGTAATCCAGCATCCCGTTTAGTCCAGCTTTGCCGATGAAATCGGCAATATCGAGAACAAGCACATTATACTGGTTCAAGTGCGCCCGATAAGTCTCGTCCTTGGCGATCTCCAAATCATCAAACAAAGGCGCAGAATTGCACCCCACGCTGTAATAGGCGCAGAGCATCTGTGCAGCATAGGATTTTCCGAATCGCCGTGGCCGGCTGACACAGCTGAGTTTTTTGGGCAATCCGATCGTCCGATTGACCATACCGATAAGACCGGATTTGTCGATGTATTTTCCGTTTCGTATGACACGAAAACCTTGATTACCCGGATTGAGATAGATGCCCATGTCGCCCTCCATGAAATGCAGGCAAGGGGGCAAGCCCCTTGGCAATGCCTACAGAATATAGCATGGAGAGCGCGAAAGGGCGAGCGTTTGTGCGGCAAGCCGCCACAACTATTCGCAGTCTGAACCTCCGGAATTGCAGGCATTTGCATGCCCCAAATCTTCGCAATAAGAAGAAATCTGCCCATCGGGAACGATATACTGCAGGGAACCATCGGTCAGCTTTGTGCAGACCAATTCATACGTAAACGCTGCAGAAATTTGATCCTCTCCGGGTTCCTTGTTCTGATAACATCTCTTGACTGTTTGACCTTCTACATTGCAGGGAAATGAATAATCTTTTGCCCCACAACCAACGCGCCCAGAACCACTCATACAGATAAAGTCTTTTCCAAAATATCGCTTCATCTCCTCGCAGCTTCCAACACGCGTTTTGTTAATAGAAATCATTGGAAGCAATGCAGCTTCACAATACAAAAATAAATCATCATCCATACACTTACCTTGATAGGTCGAAGGCGTGCAATCCTCATCTGCACCAGGAATCACTTTGCACTGATCCCCATCACAGCCATATTTGCAATCCTCTGCTTGCGTTGCTTCCCAATAAGTCTGCCCATCTGACTGCGTCGAACACTTCCATTCTCTTTGGCTATAATTCTCACACGTCAACTTCGTTGCACCTTCCGAATCACACTTCTCCATACAATAGGCATCTGTCATATCAGAACTTAACTTACAAAAATCGCAAGGTGAGGCGACAAAATAATGTTCACCCGCTCCCACGCCTTTACATACCTGAGCATAAGTCTTTCCACCTTCTTCAATGCACGACGCCTTGTCAAAACGCGAACAAGATTGACCATCAAAAGCTGTATAATAAACACATCCCGTATCATCTTTGCATGCCCGTCCATCCGGACAATAATAATCATGTGCAATATCATCTGTTGAATAAATTGCACTACTTATTGAGTAATGCGGCACGGCATTATAAACATATTGACCATCAATCAGCTCACATTTCGCTTCAGTATAAAACTGATCCCCGTTGCGTTGATTGCACCACCCCACTGTACCAGTCTTTTGCTGACCACAAGGCTTAAAGCACCCCCCAAAGCCTTTGTCATTAATCATACATTTCGTATCATCATAACAATCATGCATGATATAATTCGTCCCAGCCACCAAAACCGGTTTATAGAATTCCATCTCAAAGGTATTCGATGGATCAATATATTGATAGAGCTGTCGCCCATCTTCAGAACATTCAAATGCCATCGACAACGTATAGCATCGCGTATCATCACAGTGAGTCATATCATCTCCAGGATTGCTCTCACTTGGATCGCATGCACTCAACAGAACGAACGACAATAGAGAAGACAGCAATAACAAACGGCGCATTTCTAACTCCTTCATGCTTAGTTACACAACTATTTGCCCAATTTCTTATAATCTTTTGCAGACATGCCAGCCTTATTGGTGATGCTCGTATCGGCACCGGCAGCAATCAAGACAGCGATGATATCTTCAGTGCGCCGTGTATCGGGATCCTCATCTTCAAATTGATTGTTGCTCATGAACCAGAGAAGCGGCGTGTTGCCATCATTATCCTGTGCATTGATGTCTGCACCAGCGGCGAGTAACAGCCTGGCTTCTTTCGGGTAATTGATATAAAATAAGGGCGTGCGACCGTCTTCATCCCTTGCATTGACATCCTTTGCTTTTTTAATCCATCCTCGGATGATTCGATCATCCCGATAGCCATGACCATAGGCAGCATCCCCATCACTCCAGGTGGTATCGCTGTTAAACTCAAAGCCTTTGGACGGGTTTGCTGCACGCTTTTTAGCCTCTTTTATGTAATCTCCAATATCCTCGTCTATTTTGTTATAAGGCTTTGCATCGAACAATGCATACTCTTCGCCTGATTCACCTGTTTTATAGCCTGCCTTGATGAGTGCCTGCTGTATTTCTTTTGTCAGGGCGTAATCCATCGCATCGTTTCCAAATTCATCGGTATGCTCGGGAGATGCGCCAGCAGCAAGCAGTTTTTGAACAGATTTGAGATCATTTGCGAGCATGAGCGGCGTCTGGCCATATTCGTTCCACTGGTTGACAGCACCTTTTTTGATAATTTTATCAACCTGAGCTGCCGAAAGCCGACATTCAGATCCCGAGGACCAATATATATCCTCCCCTTCTTCGCGATTCGCCTTACAATAACGGCAAACCATACACTTGGGGAACTCAAACTCGTCATCGATGGATTTGGCAATCGGCGGCTGCGAAGGCACCTCCCACTTGATGTCATCCTGCGCTTCAGCAGGCGCACCATTGCTGTTTTCTGCTTCCTCTTTTGGGTCAGCTTCGACATTCTGTGCGGCACTCCCCTCTGCGGCAGGAATATCTTCTTTGACCTGTTCTCCTTCAGCCTTTGCCTCTGTATCGGCAGCCACCTCGCCATCACCAGCTTTCTCTACGACATCGGTCTTGGGCGTTTCAGGTTCCGGTGCTTTTTTGGAACAAGCCGCAAGCGTGAACGAGACTACCAGAATCGACAGCGATATCCTCATTGCCCAATTGAGTTTATGGAATGATTTCATTGTATCTCCTTGAAGTTAAAAAGAAGTTTCCTGCACCGATGAACTTAGATAGATTTTAAGTCATGGGAATGAAGCATATCAAGGAAAATAGCACTCCGTTGCGAGCTGATTGCACATCCATCGCCCTAAAAAGGACCAGCAATTTGCCATATCCACATTGAACACAGACAAAAAAAAAGCCGCTCAAAAGAGCGGCTTTTTTAAATCATCTCAAGAAATCGATATTAGTCGTTGTTATCGAGATCGGAGAGCTTGTTCTGGAGGAGGTCACCGAGGTGAGCCGTCGAGGAAGCATCGTTATCGATGTACTGACGGAGGCGGCCATTCTCGCTGTTGCGGACGAACTGTTTGATCGAGAGGGCGATCTTGCGCTCTGCAGGATCAACGCTGATGACTTCAGCTTTGTGGACTTCGCCGATCTGGACGACCTGAGCGGGCTCGTCAACGCGGTCGCGGCTCAGCTCGGAGATATGGATGAGGCCTTCAACGCCGTCAGCGATCTGAGCGAAAGCGCCGAATTCCGTGATCTTCGTGATCTTGCAATCGACAACTGCCCCAGGAGGATACATTTCGGGGAGAGCTTCCCACGGATCGGCCGTGAGCTGCTTGATGCCGAGGGAGAAACGCTCGCTGGCAACATCGATGTTGAGGACGACGGCTTCGACTTCGTCACCGCGTTTGTAGATCTCGGCGGGGTTGCGGACTTTCTGTGTCCAGCTGATATCGGAGACATGGACGAGACCGTCGATGCCATCTTCGACACCAATGAAAAGACCGAAATCGGTGATGTTGCGGATTTTGCCCTTGATGATCGTGCCGACCGGATATTTCTCTTCGAGAATTTCCCAGGGGTTCGGCTCGGTCTGTTTCATGCCGAGGCTGATCTTCTTGGCTTCGGTGTCGAGGCTGAGGACGACGACATCGATCACATCGCCAACGTTCACGACGCGGCTGGGGTGTTTCACGCGGCGTGTCCAGCTCATCTCGCTGATGTGGATGAGGCCTTCGATGCCTTCTTCGAGCTCAACAAATGCGCCGTAATCGATCAGGCTGACAACGCGGCCGAGGGCGCGGATGCCGGCAGGATAACGCTCTGCGGCATGTTCCCAGGGATCCGGTGCGAGCTGTTTGTAGCCGAGGGAGACGCGCTCGTTCTCCGGCGTGAACTTGAGGACCTTGACCTTGATCTCGTCGCCGATCTGGACGACTTCGTTCGGATGATTGACACGGCCCCAGCTCATGTCGGTGATGTGGAGGAGGCCATCGATGCCGCCGAGGTCAACGAATGCACCGTATTCGGTGATGTTCTTGACGATACCGTCAAGGATTGCACCTTCGTGCAGTCTTTCCAGCGTCTGGCTCTTGAGCACGGCGCGTTCTTTTTCCAGAAGGGCACGGCGCGAAAGGACGATGTTGCCGCGTTTCTTGTTGAACTTGATGATCTTGAAACGATATTTCTGGCCGATGAATTTGTCGAGGTTGCGGGTCGGACGGAGTTCGACCTGGCTGCCCGGCAGGAACGCGCGAACGCCGATATCAACAGCGAGACCGCCTTTCACGCGGCTCATAATCGTGCCTTCGACCGTCTCATCGCTTTCAGCGATCTTGGAGATCTCTTCCCAGATCATGAGCTTGTCAGCTTCTTTCTTGCTCAGAACGCAAAGGCCGTTCTCGTTCTCTGTCGCTTCGACATACACATCGACGGTGTCACCGATCTTGACGCCGAACGAACCATCGGGCGCAACAAATTCGGACTTGGCCACCTGGCCTTCCGATTTGTAGCCGATATCAACGACAACATAATCACCTACGAAATCGACAACTTTACCGCTGACGATCTCACCTTCACGAACTGACGTCTGAGCCTGCTCATACTCAGCAAGCAACGCCTCAAAGCTTTCCATCTCAAAATCCTGGGCCATGATTGACTCCAAACAAAAAGAAAAAAGAATTGCCACGGCTACTAAGGCCACTTAACCGACGCTCTTATCTCGATGCTTATGTCGGAAAAGACGCGCGCCAATATCACATCACCCCTGTTTTGTCAAAATATTTGGGCAATATAAATGCGAGCCGTATGCCGTCAGGCATAGGCGCGCCCCATGTCAAAGACGTGTCGTGACACGTCTCTCACGCGCCGTATGCCGTCAGGCATAGGCGCGCCCCATGTAAACACACGTCGTGACACGTCTCTGGTTCGCACATGATGTATCGGCTACTCGCCCATCACGGCTTTCCAGGCGGCATCCAGCGTCTTCTGGCTGTCAAGCCCCTGCAGATCCACGCCGATCACGCTGTACACGCCCTTGTCGGTCTTCTGCGTCGATGCGACAGGGATGCCGGTCATATCGAGCGTTTTCTTTGCGCCGTCCCACACCGTCACCGAGGACGGACGGGAACTTCCGGTTCCGGCGGCCTTGCGCAGCCTGTAGTTCATCTGGCGTGCCCCAATCCGGCGGTCTTTCGTCACGACAGGCTCGCTGAAACAGCCGAGGGCCTTGCCCGTTTTGGGGTCGCATGCGCCGCCCGCATCCGAGCTCAGGTGCGCATCCACGACATTCGCGATCAGCGGAATCCCCAGCGTGGATGCGATTTTATAGGCTTCGCCGTTCCACGACACGGTGCCGCCGCACGCGACGGAATGGAACAGCGCGCCTTCGAGCTTGCGGTCACCGATCAGGCGAACCGTCTCCACGCCCCACGAGCCGTCTACAAACGCCGCGAGCGGGCGCTCGTGCGCCATCACGTGATTGGCAGGGCGCATCGCTTCGTCCGAGCGGCATTTCGCCGACTCCACGATCGTCATCATCTTCTTGCCGGGACGATAGCTAAAGATCAGCGAGGGCAGGCTCTCCGCGCCACTCGAAGCCACGGCCGTCACGCGTACATGGCGCGCCTCGTCGCCAAACGCATGCGAAAGCTTGCCCGTTTCTGCCGCAAGCGCCCAGACGTTGCCATCCCGGCTCTCATACACGCGATAGCCCGCCGCCCCCTTGACCTCGCTCCAGCGTGCCGTCACGGTGCCAGATTCCTTCTGCATCGACTGCATCGCGGGCGCGCCAGGCATGCTCACATCGAGGTGATTCCCTAAAAACACGCGCACCACACGGTCGATCGCCTGACGCGTCAGCTTCTTGTTGCGCATGCCATTGACAAGGATCGAGAACGCATAAGTGTGCCCGTCATTTCGGTTTACGAAAAAGCCAGATCCCGAGATCGTGTCGCGAAGCGTCCCCGATTTCGCATACACGCGCCCCTTGGCATCATCGGTCGCAAGGCGGCCGCCATACGTGCCGTCATAGCCGGATATCGCCATCGAAGCCGCCCATTCGCGCGCGTTTTCGGAACGCATCATATAGGCGACGAGCTGCGTGAAGAAATCCGCGCTGATGCGATTGTCATGCGAAAGCCCTGAGCCGTCATGGATCGCGATGCCCTTCATCGGAAGCCCGGCCTTCTTCGCCCACGCCAGCACGGCTTTCGCGCCGGCCTCATACGTGTCCTTCTTCGCTTCGTGACTCGCGATCGCCAGAAGCAACATGTCCGCATATTCATTGTGGCTCACGCGATTGAGGGGCACGATCGCCTCCGACAGCACCGGCGAATGCCACACGCCGATCTGGGTGCCCTCCGGCTTGCCGTTCTGACGCACGACCTGGCCGCCAAAGCCGATCTTGTTGCGCCTCAAAAGATTGAAAAACTGGTTGGCCGCGCGGTTCAGATGCGTCGCCGTCGAGAGCGTCCCCGTCGCCACGCCGCCATACACGACATATCCCGACACGATCACATTGCCCTTGATCTTCGTAATCCCAGCCGCCTTCATCTGCGCGATCAGCCCCTGCATCGGCACGTCGCCCGCGTCATAAAACCGCGTCGACCACGTGAAATCGTGATCGATATGCAGATGCAGATCCCCTTCGAGCACGCCTTTCACGACCTTGCCCTTCGAGCTCAGCGTCGTCTCGAACTGATGCGACGCGCCCAGGATATTCAATGCCGCCGCCGTCGTCAGCAGCTTCGTGTTCGAGGCCGGCTTGAGCAGCATCGAATCGTTGTGCGCGTACACGACATCGCCCGTGTCCAGATCGACGACCTTCACGCCGACCGACGTGTTCCGGATCGCCTTTTCCGCAAGCACCGAAGCCACGCGATCCGCGAGTGCCTTCTTGACCGCCTTCGACGCGACCGGACGCTCCGGAAGCCTGAACTTTTCCCCGGCATCGTCGACATCGCCCTCGCCCGAAACCGCCTTGATATCATCGGCCATCAAAGTCTTGACAGCCACAGGCTTCGCCGTGTTTCCGGAATCCGCCTGCGCCCCAGCCTGCGCCGGCTGCCCGCCGATAGGCGTCCGCCCCTCAAGCGTCCTCAGCACCGGCGTGTCCTGCGCAAGACACTCTGCGCCAAACAATAGACAAAACGAAATGCACCCTGCGATTGTTGATAGCTTCCCTGCCATTTCCGCTGTTATCTCCGGCATGAATAAAATGTGTGCATAATGCCGTAAATTACGCAATAATATGCTCTCGCAACCGGGGGCATAAATCAAACTTTCCACCTTTGTCACGCCATGAAAAAGCTATCCGCATTCCTCCTTGTCTCGCTCCTCATCACCGCCTGCACGTTCGACACCGACCCCGAATCCATCTGTGTCGACAACTGCCTTGACAAAGGCTACACCCAGGCCGCATGCGAAAAATCATGCGCGCTCACGCTCGATCCGGACGCGACCCCCGATCCACAGCCGTCCCCCTACGAGATCTGCCGCAGCGCATGCATCGACAAAGGCGGCAGCACCGAGACATGCGCCCTGAACTGCGAACACGCCAGATCGCTCCCCGACACCAGCCGCACGTGCATCCAGAACTGCGCCATGCAGTCGCCCGATGTCAGCTCGCACGCAGCCTGCATACAGCACTGCTGATCCAGACTTCTCCGCACTCATACGACTTTTTTTGTACGCTCGCTTTGTCCGGCCTGTGGCCGGACTACAGCTCGCTCAAGCCGCTATGCGCGTCACGCATACGCGGCTTTTTTTTGCGCGGCTATGCTGCGCATACGCCGCGC
>JAFZFY010000333.1 GCA_017555665.1 Pseudomonadota bacterium
ATCCCGAACTCGGAAGTTAAGCTCTTTTGCGTCGATGGTACTGCATGGGTGACTGTGTGGGAGAGTAGAACGTCGCCGGCTTTTTTTTATTTTCTTCGGCATCTTCTTTGTCGCCTTCGTTGCCTTCGTCGGTCACGTGCGTCAGCACGCTCCCTCCGCCGTCGCCTCGGCTCCTCGAATCTGCTCGAAGAAAATAAAAAAAGAAATCAGAGCTTTTCCGTCCGTGGGTTACGCTACGCTCACCCCCGGTTAATATCAAACGCCCCTTCGGGGCGTGAGAGGCTGCGCCCCGAAGGGGCGCTTTTTGATTCTGGGGGAATAGGCGTACCATGAAGCGATGGGGTGCGTTATTGTTTGCGTTGCTGAGTATTGGTGTTAAAATGAATGGCGATACTTCAGGCATCTAGGTGCTTTATTAATTTTTCAAAAAAAGGATGAGAAAATGTCTGTTTGTTGGCTTAAGCGTTTGTGTGTGTGTGCGATTGCTGCTTGTCTGTTTGTTGGATGTGGGCTTAAAAGTGCTTCGCCTAAAAATGCTACGGTCGAAAATGTGGCATCCTCGAAAAAGTCTGAACAGCCACAGGCTGCAAAGACAAGCAATACAGCGGATCTCGGTACCATAAAATATAAAGGCACAAAAAATGTCCTGGTCGACGAGGTCAAGGTGATTGCTGTGATCACGGAAGAAAACTTTGCTGCAATCATGGCGGCGATGGATGACGATAAATATGATGCAATTAGTGATTATCTTGAGAGTGCTATAGACTTTTTGGATGAGCATTATATTGCAAAAACAGAACATGCCAAAGATGCATGGATTGCTTATCAGCGTTTGGACGATGCAAATGACGGCTCTGTTCGCATTGTGCTTGGACTTGCGGAAGATCGAAATCAGGCCGGAATGGTGACCACAGATCCCAGACCGGACGGTCTTGCTCGCGGTTCATTTGCTGCATTGGCGACAGTTAAACTGACGAGTGACGGGGATTTGATTCTTACAGATAAGGGGCAGTATAAGGATGCCCGTATCGGTTCTATCGGGCCTGCGCCTAAGTGATTCATGGTGAGCGTTGTTATAAACTTGAGGTGTGACATGAAATATAGAACAATCATTCTGGGCATATTTTTAGTGGTCTGCCTAATTGTTCCTGCGACTGCGTTTGCGGGACATTGGGCATTGGACATTGCTGGCGGCTGGACGACAGCGCTTGCGCCGTTGGGACCGCGTTATGATAAACGCGATTTGCAGGGCGCGATGTTTACGATAAGTCCGGAATATCGTTTTCATGATTATGCGGGTCTGTCGCTTGATTTCGATCTGGGGGCGATGGGGATGACCTATGAATCGCGATCGAAGAATAACGAGCAGGTGACTGCCGCGACGATGTCACAGTGGTTTTATGGCGGCTCATTTCTGTGCATCAATGGATATTACGCGCCAGGCGGTCCCGTTGAACTCTTTTTAAAATTGGGCATCGGGGCGCAATACCTCGCATGGGATCAGTTTGATAACAAAATACACGCATGGTTTGCTGTAAAAGCTGGCGCGGGGGCGACGTATAAATTGACGCAGCTTTTGGGAATTGGTATCGATACAAATTATATTTATGGGTATGGTGAGGTAAATGAGGAGCAGTTTGAAAAACGGCCGCATCACCATACCGTGGATATTCAGTTTCACTTGAGGTTTGATTTTAGATGAGTGAAGAGACGCGCGTGCAGATAGAGGCGCGTAAGCGCGAGCATCTCGATCTGAGTTTGCGGCCGGAAGTGCAGGGAAATGGGGCTGGACTTGAGGGGATTCACTTGCCATACGATGCCTTGTTTGAGTGCAAGGCCGTGGATACGCGATCCCGGATGGGCAAAATCGGTCTGTCGTTTCCGCTGATGATCGGTGCGATGACGGGCGGGACTTGTTTTGCTGCGGCATTTAATACGGTGCTTCGTCGCTATGCCGCTGAACATGATATCGCGCTTTGCCTGGGCTCGATGCGCGCGGCGCTATTGGATGATTCGCTTTTGGAGACGTATGGCAGTGGCGACCTCGAGGCGTTATTTGCAAATATTGGTATAAGCGAATTATTTGTATATCCGAGCGAGAAGATCGCGGAAACTGCGCGCAGGATGGGGGCATCTGGATTATTTATACATTTGAACGGCCTTCAGGAATATGTGCAGAATGAGGGAAATCGTGATTATGGCTGTGCTCTGGATGATTTGCGAAGATTTGTAGATTCATTTCCGATGCCCTGTTTTATCAAAGAGGTTGGCAGTGGTCTTGGCGGCAGGTGCGCTTGCCGGCTCGCTTTGCTGAATATCGCGGGGGCAGAGTCTGCGTCGCGCGGCGGGACATCATGGGTGAAGCTCGAAGGGATGCGTCGCAAGAAGGCGATATCTGCGGTGAATATGGCGGCGCTTGATCAGGTCGGCTACGGCCTGGCGCAGTCTATTCGGGATCTTCGCGCGGCGCTGGGGGCGCGCACGGTGATTGCATCCGGTGGGATTCGCAATAGCCTCGATATCGTCAAGGCGCTTGCGCTCGGAGCGGATGTCGTCGCGATGGCGCAGCCGGTATATGCGGCTTATCATGATTCGGGGGCGTCCGGGATGCGCGATTTCTTGGATGAAACGATAGATATCGCAAAACTGATCTGGCGCAGCACTGGCGCGGCTGATATTGGGCAGCTGAAGGCGTGTTTGGCGTGAATCGTTTGTGCGCGCCGTATGCGCCGTCGGCGCATAGGCACGCAGACGTGTCGTGACACGTCTTTCACGCGGCGTATCGCAGATAGCCGCGTCACACGCGGTCTGCGCGTCTCTCGCGCGCCGTATGCCGGCAGGCATAGGCGCGGCACGCGAGCCGTATGCGCCATCGGCGCATAGGCCGCGCCCAATGTAAAGACGGTCCATGCCCCATCTATCACGCGCCGCGTTGCTTGAATCCTTGAAATATCTCGTGAGTTTGTTTAGATAAGATAAGGCGATTATGCCTTTCTTTGGAGTTTTTTATGAGAAGATCGGTATTTTTGTGTATTGCGATGCTGCCGTTTGTTCTGGCTGGCTGTAATGAAAAATATGAATATACGTGCGGAAATGGTGCGCTTGAAAGTGATGAGATCTGCGATGGGGCGCAGTTTGCGTCTGAGCTCCATATCGTATGTCTGAACGGTGCGGTGCCGAACAAATCACGGCTTAAATGCACGTCGAGCTGCACCTTGAATACGGCAGAGGCGTGTGTGCCGATCTGCGGGAATGGCGTCATCGAGGGGGATGAACAGTGTGACGGCAGCGTGATGCCGAAGATCGAGGCACCGTGTGATCATGCGGATATGTCAAAACTCGCGTGTGTGGGATGCCATATTGTGGACTTGGGGATTTGTCCGAGTCATGGCAATGTCACGCCTGATCCGGACAAGCCCGGTCCTGATGTGCCCGGTCCCGATGTGCCCGGTCCCGATGTGCCCGGTCCTGACGATCCCGGTCCTGACGATCCCGGTCCTGATGATCCCGGTCCCGATGATCCGAAACCGCCGACCTATACAACGGGCGTGCTGATTTCTGAGGTGGTGCCGCACTTTAATATTTCTGGCGAAACGATGTCTATCGACGGCCTGGCTGTCGAGATCACGAACATGGGGGCGGATGCGAAGGATATGAGCGCATGCGCGCTTGCTTTGATCGATGAAAGCGGCATCAGGAAACGCTTTGAATTGTCATCGCTCGGCGTGTCGACCTTGGCTTCCGGGCAGACGACGGTCGTGTGTTCGCAGACGGGCGCGGATCGTTTTGACGGCGCGTGTGACGGCACGCTGTCTGAAGATGGCATATTGCAGAACATGTCTGGCATGTATTATTTGGGCATTGCATGTGCAAATAATCAAATCTATGATCTGTTTAATCTCCATTCCTTTATCGCGGCCGTTCAGAATTCTGGTGTCGATTTTGTGCGCAACTGTGATGCAGAACCCGTGACGGAATCGCAGAATGCCTTGCTTGGCGAGGGTTGGGTTATAACGGCAGATACAACCGCCGCACCGAAATATGGTTTGGGAAGCCATTGTACAAATATCGGTTCCAGAGTGGAGAGCTGTGTATATACGATCAGCAGGAATACATTGACCGATCGTAGCCAGACAATAGACGTGACGTTTGATGTCAAGATTCCTGGAATTACAGATAAGACATCGCAGACGGATGCGAGTGCGGAGACTGCTATACAGTTTATTACCGGATCGCTTAACGGCAATAATGTAAAAGAACAGATTATACATGTCATATCCGCGAAGGCGGATCCTTCGTGGACAAATGCCGATGGGATCGATCGATATATCGGCACATTGAGAAACTGGGATCTGTATGACGGATTTATATATTCGGATGTCGGCACGTATGTATTTGATGCATCGGTGAGTTTCGATCATGGACAGACGCGCGTGTTCTGCGGGCCGAAAGGCGTGATATCCAATTATAGCGTTTATAAGGCTGAAGAACGCAATACGGTCGTTGTTTCGTATGATGATGAAGGCGGCAAATGCGGTGACGGCATCCTGTCATCGAGCGAAGTCTGTGATGGCATGAACTATCTCGAAGAAGCGCTTGAATGTGAGAATCCGGATGAAATCGTGTATGATACGGGCAAAGTGAAATGTTATTGCACGATGCTGAGCACGCTTGGCGCGTGTGCCAAGCCTTCGGCTGCGTGCGGCAATAGCACCGTGGATGCGGGCGAAGTCTGTGATGGCTCAAATATCCCGGATAATGCGAAAAAATGTCCGTCGAATATGATTGAAATTGCAAACCCCAAATGGGCATGCGACAGCTCGTGTTTGAAAGTGGATGTCACGAATTCCTGTGAAGTCGCATGTGGCAACCATAAGATCGACGCATCCCATCAGGAGGTGTGCGATAGCGAGGTCATTCCGGATGATTTGAAAGTATGCCCGAAAGATTATGTGCCAGTTTCGGAGCCGATATGGGCATGCGATGCGAATTGCGCCGGCGTTGTGACGGATCAGGCTTGCGAACTTGCCTGCGGCAATCATAAGCTTGACAACAAGGAGGCATGTGACGGGGCGCTGTTCGATCATGAGGTCGCGGCATCAGCTTGCCAGGCTGCTGTCTATGACAGATCGCGTGCGACATGTGACAGTTGCAAAGTCGATCCGGCGGCGTGTGTGCCCGAAACGGATCTCGTCTTTGATGAATTTATCGTTTTAAAAGACGATAAAGGCAAACCTGAAGGCGTTGCGATCAGCATCAATTATTACGGAGATACGCCGTTTGATGTCGGTGCATGCAATCTTTCGGTATTGAACGAAAAAGGCAGTTTTGCTGTGCCGGGCGCGTATTATTTCAGCTTCCTCGATATCGCGCATGCCGAAGGCAGTTCCTATCCGTTGGAACAATGCCGTCCGCTCGTCGTCTGCAGTGAGCCGATAGCGACTGAAAATGAATATAAAGATCTGTTTGGCGAGAAGTGCGATGCGGTGCTGACGGGTTACGATAACGATAGCAAGCTGATTGATAATCTGTTGCTGAACTATGATGCCATAGACACGCTCCAGATCTCATGTGGCGGCCATAAGATCGATTTCTTTGATTTTGCGGGTTTCCGTGATGCGCTTTCGGAAGGTTATACACACGGCAAGATCAAAGCGAGTGATCGTCGGCCTTGGCCGGGGCGTTTGAGTGTCGATCTCAGGAAGCGCATGGATCTCGATAAAGGCGGCTCGCTTGATACCTTCGCGATGCCGGTCTGCGAGTGAGGCTTGAGGTGTTTCCCCCGGTTCCGTGTGGGGCAGGGGGAATTGTATGTGACGCTGTGCTGCTGGAACGGCGTGTTAGTGGGTGATTGCGGTTTTCCGGGCGTGGAGGCGCATGTGTCCGGCCTGGATGCCGTCTGTGACGAGTGCCCATAGCGCGGCGAGATTCTGAATGAGGCCGACCGCAGCGAGCAGCGCGCAGAGCTCGCTATAGTTCGAGATATCGTCGAATTGAAATGCAGCCGATACGGCGGGATCGCTTTTAAAGCCGCCGACAAATCCCGCCGTGACAGGAAGGGCGATATCGCATTCGAGAGCCTGGGCAAGGGAATCGAGGCGGTAGGCGGTGAGCGGCTTATGCGTGCCGGAGCGGTGCGCTTCGTGATAGCAGGCGGCGGCGAGCGCGCGCGTATCCTGCCCGAGCGGAAGCGCGGCGGCGATTACGCCGTTCATGATGCCTTTGTTGTGCGTGACGGCGCGTTCGGGGGAACGATGCGCGAAGGCAGATGCACGCGCGATGCGCGTGGCGATGTCGACACCGTCATGACGCGCATATTTTTCAAAAATACCGCATGGAATCGAGAGATGCGCATGCACCATGCGGCCGATACCGTCATTGGTCAGGATCGCCATGCCGGGGGTATAGCCTTGCAGTTTCTGGCATAAAACGGCCTGAATGGCTTCTGCCATCGTGTTGACGGCGTTTGCCCCCATCGCGTCCGAGGTGTGGACGAGGAGCTTTGTGACGAGGAACGTCTCTGGCCAGTCGGCATCCGCATCCAGTATGTGTGCGCCGAGATCAAACGCGCCGCCGCCGGCCTGGCAGAGCCGTGGGTCGCATTGGTTGGCCGTTTGAAGGAGCGTTGGGGCATTCTGCGCGATCCATTGGGCGGCGTGTCTGGCGTTGTCTTGGGGGATGACCCCCATGATTTGTGCGGCTGTGACCGGTGTGTCGACATGCGCGGTGATGCCGTGACATGCATTTGCGAGGCGGCTGACGCGGCACGCGGCGGCGACGACGCTCGGCTCTTCGGTCGCCATGGCGATCTTGTGGGGCTTGCCGTTGACCATCAGTGACGGGACGATGCCAAGCGGCAGCCGCCACGCGCCGATCACATTTTCACTCATGGTGTCGTGGCGGGCGGTTTCAGGCCCGATCTGCCCTGCCAGCCGCGTCAGGCAGTCGGGATCGCCGAGCTCAAGGCGGCGCGCTTCTGGCGAAAGCTCGTAAAACTTAGGCATGGGCGCTTGCCGCTTCCGCATCACACGATTCGAGAATGCGCCGTATGCCGATCCACTGCGGTTCCGGCGTGAGCCGGTTGACGGACTTGTAGACCGTGATATCCGCCTGATGGACATTGGGGAAGGCGAGCATGGCACGCGCCATTTCGTCTGCAAGCCTTTCGATCAGGCGGTATTTCTGTGTCGTGCCGATCTGGAGCAGCTTTTCGACGAGCCGCTCATAGTTGAGCGTGTCGTCAAGCTGGTCGGTCTCAAAGCCCTTCAGGTCGGGATCGATCGTGATCTGGGCATCGACGCGGAATGTCGTGCCGACGACCTGCTCTTCGGGATATACGCCGTGAAAACCATAAAACTTGAGGTCTTTGATGAGGATTTGCGAGGTTTTCATGATTTATCCATCAGCCCTTTCCCCAAGACCTGGTGAAGCGCGCCTTGAATGGCGAGGGGAAAGGATCAATCAAATGATGATTAGATTCGGTTTGTATATATTATTTGCATACGTACTCGTTTAAACATACGCTGGAACATTGATTATATTTGCTCCAGTCGTAAACGAGCGTGATGTTTGAGCCCACAGGTTCGCATGCGTAGGGGACAGAGACGGAATAATTCGTCAGATCTGCGCAGACCGTGCCGGATTCTTCTTTGGAGCATGTAAAAGAACAATGTACTTCGCCATAAGCTTTGTCGATATAGCATGCATCGTATGAATCGCCTGATGATGTTTTTTTGCTTTTGCAATTTGTCATCTGGGTATTGTTGCATGCGGTGGTGCCGCTGGGCTTCACGCATTCGGAATATCCCCAGGTCTTTTCTGTTGCGGGGAAATAGGTGCATCCGATGCCGCATTCAGAGATATCCATTTCGCCTTCATAACAAGTGATGGAATAATTATCTTGGCAGAACCCCATTTCGATGGTTTCGACACCATATATTTTGCCGTCGTCCGCTTTTGTGGCGACGATGAAATCTGCGGGATTCCAGCCTTTATAATCAGCGGCTAGATCAGCAAAGTATGAACACGTTTGCTTGTGTGTGAATATCGTGCCTTCGGCTGTGCCATTTTCTAAGATATAAACGCAGTCTTCAGCGCCTTTGAAAGTGGCGCATGTAATTTGATCGCTATTGCATGCGATAGATTTAACTTTTTTATCAACACAGTAGAAAAACTGTCCCTGCTGGCAGACATCTTTGAATGTAGCAGCGTCGCAGCTTGCGCCTGCAGTCGGGAGTGTCGGCGTTGTCGGTGTGCTCGGCTCGGTCGGCGTGCTCGGCTCGGTCGGCGTGCTCGGCTCGGTCGGCGTGCTCGGCTCGGTCGGCGTGCTCGGCTCGGTCGGTGTGCTCGGTGTGCTTGGCTCGGTCGGTGTGCTCGGCGTGGTCGGCTCAGAGGTTTTGTCTGTGCACTGGGTTGCGCCGTCCGTGCATCCGTACAGGCATGGGCTCGTTTTGGTGATTGTACCGGCGATGCATGTGACGATTTTTCCGCCGATGCACTGATCGCCGTTATGCGAGCATTCGCCGTCTGCCGGTTTTGTGAGATCCGGATCGGCGAGGACGCCGACGCATTTGCCGTCATCGCACCCTTCCGGGCAGTTGACGAGGACATAGTTGCCGTTCTGGCAGCTGTAGAGCATATTTGGGCCCTGGCAGTAAGGCGTGCAGGGGGGGAGTTCGTCGGGCGTGTATTCTTCTGCTGTGGCGCATGCCGTGAGGGCGAGTGTGGCGATGGCAAAAGCCGCGAGTATTTTAGAGTTCATGATTTGTCTCCTTGAATGTGGTTGTATGTGTGTGCAACCACGACTTATGGTATAATGTAGCAGAATTATCAATAGAATCAAAGATTTATTGTGAGGGTCGCGTGGGCGTTGAATTGCTGAGATCTAGGGGGCGGAATCGTGGCGTGGGGGATGCGTCGCGCAGTTTGCGAGGGTGGCATTCGGGCAGACTTGGGGCGTTGCGGGGCGGATGAGCCCCGCAGAGGGGGTAGCGGCGTATGCGCGGAGCCCGTCGAGGCGTGTCGTGACACGTCTCAGGCGGGCGAGCACATAGCCGCGAGGGGGAGGCTTCCCCCATTCGCGAATAAAAAATAGGAGATTTTAAGTATTTTGGAGGCGTCCTATTGCTTCGCAATACGTCCGCCAATGGCCTCGCTATCGGCGATGCCGATACGCTCGGCTGTGTTTTGGTGTGCGCGGTGATGATGGCGGATGTCTGAAAATAGAGTATTGCAGATGCGTTCTGTTTCAACTATAATCTTTCACTTGGTTTTGAGTTCCAAAAATGAGGGAATTCAGTAACGGATCATTGAAAAAAGGAATTGAGGAGTCGTTGTGGCCGGTAAAGAAGAAGGAATTACTGTCGACGGTACAGTAGTTGAGGCGTTGAGAAACGCGATGTTCCGAGTGGAATTAGAGAACAAGCATGTGGTATTGGCTCATGTGTCGGGCAAGATGCGCAAGTTTTTTATCCGCATTCTTCCCGGTGACAAGGTGACTGTGGAGCTTTCGCCGTATGATCTGACACGCGGACGCATCACGTATCGTGAGCGCTAGGATTGCGGCAATTTGTGAAGTCCTGAGGTGTGCGGATGATATTTGACCGTTTGTTTGGTTATTTTTCGAGCGATTTGGCGATAGACCTCGGGACAGCCAACACATTGATATATGCGAAGGGGCGCGGGATCGTGGTGCGTGAGCCGTCCGTGGTGGCGGTTCAGAAAGAGAGCCGTGGCGAGAAGCATGTCCTTGCGGTTGGCAAAGAGGCGAAGGAGATGCTTGGCCGCACGCCAGGCGGGATTCAGGCGATCCGTCCGATGAAAGACGGGGTGATCGCGGATTTTGAAGTGACGGGCGCGATGCTTCGCTATTTTATTCTTCGGGCGCACAACCGGAAGACGTTCGTGCATCCGCGCATTATCATCTGCGTGCCGTATGGGATCACGGAGGTGGAGAAGCGTGCGGTTCGCGAGAGCGCGGAAGGCGCGGGTGCGCGAGAGGTGTACCTGATCGAGGAGCCGATGGCGGCCGCGATCGGCGCGGGGCTTCCGATCACGCAGCCATCGGGCAACATGATCGTCGATATCGGCGGCGGCACGACGGAAGTCGCGGTGATCAGCCTTGCCGGCATCGTGCATTCGCAGTCTGTGCGCGTCGGCGGCGACAAGATGGATGAAGCGATCATGCTTCACATGAAGAACAAGTACAACCTGCTGATCGGCGAGCGCACGGCGGAACAGATCAAGTGCACGATCGGGATGGCTTATCCGTCGGACGAGGTCCTGACGATGACGATCAAGGGGCGCGACCAGACGGCGGGGCTGCCCAAGACGCAGGAAATCAACAGCGACGAGATCCGTGACGCGCTTGCGGAGCCGATACGGCAGATCGTCCAGGGGGTGCGTTCTGCTCTGGAACATACGCCGCCGGAGCTTTCGGCTGATATCGTCGACAAGGGCATCGTGCTGACGGGTGGCGGCGCGCTGTTGAAAAATCTGGATACGCTGATCCGCGAAGAGACGGGGCTGCCCGTGATCATCGCAGATGACCCGCTGACATGTGTCGTGATGGGGTGCGGTCACGCGCTTGATGAGATCGAGCTTCTGCGCGAAGTGACTTCTGTGAGCTAACCGATGAAAGCGCTGATTCAACGCTATCAGACGATGGGCGTTGTCGCGCTCGCGATCGCTCTGCCCGTGCTTATCTATGTGCTTTTTGGCAATCAGCGGCAGGATCCGGGGATCGCGGAACGGCCGGTGATCACGGTCATGGGCAAAATGCAGAGCCATAACGATTATGTCGTCGGAAATGCATCCAATATCTGGGATTCGTATATCGATCTGATTCATACGAAGCAGGATAATGAAGACCTGCGGCGCGAGAATGCGAAGCTCCGGGAGGAGAATATCGGGCTTCAGGGGATATTGCAGCAGAACGCGCGCCTGACGAAGCTCGTGGGATTCAAGCAGCAGCGTCCGATCTATCAGCTGGAGCCCGCGCGCGTGATCGCGGCGGATATGTCTCCGTTTTTCCGCGTGCTTCGCCTTCGCCTGGAGACGGAGACGGACAGTATCGAGCCGGAGATGCCGGTCGTGTCATCCGAAGGCGTGGTCGGGCGCATCGAGCGTGTGGATGGCCGTTATTGCGATGTGATGCTGACGGTCGATGCGCGTTCCAAGATCGATATCATGACCCAGCTGAACCGGTCGCGCGGGATCCTGACGGGAACCGGGGATGAGAACAAATATGAAGCCCGGATCGCGTATCTTTTGCGGCGCGATGAGGTGGAAGAAGGCGAGCTTGTCGTGACGAGCGGGCGCGCGGGGACGTTCCCGAAAGAGCTGCCTGTCGGTCGGATCACGTCTGTCGATTCAAAATCTTTTGGGCTTTATCAGGAAGTGACGGTCGAACCTATCGTTGATTTTTCGAGGCTTGAGGAAGTATATATCATCACAGGCGTTAAAGATAAGACATTGAAAAGATAAGGCTATGTTATACAAGCGTGGATATGGCTTTTCCAGACCTCATCCGCCGCTTTCGCGGCATCCTCTCCCGCCGGGCGTGGGGTATGGGTTCGCTTTGTGCCCCTATATTTTGAGTCGCCATAAGGCGGGTATCTCCACGCCTGTAGAACAGAGCCGAAGATGATATCGTCAGGCGAACGTGGTATATCAATATGAAACGCGTCATCATCAATGTGGTCATAGCTTTTATATGTATGCTCATCCAGTCGAATGTGTCGTCTGCATTTGGTCTGGATATCGTGTGCCAGTATGGTGTGATCGCGATCATATTGAGCGCGGCGACTTCGATGAGTCTTGTGTCTTCGTCGGTGTCGATGCTGATATTTGCGCTTTTGTGCGATATATTTGCATCTGGGCCGATCGGCGTATATGCATTTTGCCTGATGGTTGTGTTTGCGGTATCGCATGCGCTGATGTTTCGTTTCAGGTCTGAGCGTCTGGTGGCGCTCATGATCTGGAGTGCCGTGATGAGCGTGTTGTTTGAACTGCTGCTGGCAGGTGTGTATGCGGGTATTTTCTGGAACCGTCATTATTTCTTTATTTTTATAGATCATTTCTGGAAAGATATGATAGCAACGGCCCTTATGACACCGGCTGTGATGGCACTGGAGCATCTGGCAGAAAAGGTGTTTTCTAGGAAAAAGACATCGAGCTTGTCATGATGTGGCTTGAATTTTATCTAGTATTGATTTTTTGTATGATATTTGCGGTCGTGAGCGATCTGTGCACGATCGCTTCGTTTGGGTGTGTTGTTTTATATATTATTTTAGGGATTGTATTTGATTATAAGCAGATCCGGAAGCCGTGGTTAAACAAAGCGTTGGGCGTGATATTATATATTGCATTATTGGCAATAGATGTATCCGTCAGAGGCGGTTTTCGTGTGGCATTTATTCAGGGATCATTGGATATCGTATGGGCGTTGATCGGCTATCGTGCCTTGAGCCATGAGCAGCGTTCGGAGCGTGCGCAGGTGGGGATATTGGCGCTGATGCCTCTGGCGTGTGTGGCGGTGGGGGTTTCGCCGACAGGATTTATATTATTTTTAATTATATATATTGGTCTTTTGTTCGGGAGTTTGATGCTTCAGTCGCTGGGTGTGCCGACTTCTGGCAGCGAGGCGTATATCGAGCATCACGAGCGTCATTACCGCCGGATGACGGACTGGCGATTCTGGCGACGTTCCGCCGGTCTTGTCGGGATTGCCTTTGGTATCGGCGCGATCCTGTTTCTGGTCGTGCCGCGTATGGGCGCGGACAGCGCCACCGGCGTGCCTGGCATCGAGCAGCAGCGCGGCGTGTTCCCCGATGTGTCGCTTGACCGCACGGGCAAGATCTCGCCAGATCCGTCCCTGCTGTTCCGTGTGCAGATGCCTCTGAGTGCCCAGAATCTATATTGGCGCATCGATATACAGACGATGTTTGATGGCACGCGTTGGCGCAGTTACAGCGGCAGCGGTGTGCGTACAGGGCGTGTGATAGAGGGGCGCGATCCTTATCAGCTGGAATTCGTGCGCGATTGGCGTGATCATCGTATTCCGACGCTTGCCGGGACTGTGGGCGTTGCGCATCTTCCGGAAATTGAAGATGATGCGGCGATCTCGTTTTATGAAGACGGCCTCGGAGGGTGGCATCGCTTTGGATGGCGGCGTTCCGCGCCGCTCATGGGGTTCCGGTTCTGGCTGGCAGACATGGATGCGCCGGAGCCGCAGGCGCTGGCGTGCGTGCTCGTGGAGGCGATTTATCGGCAGTATTTCGGTATCGATCAGCAGTTATCGGAAATCCTGGTGAAAAATTCGCGATGGATATGGCCGGGCAGGCGTCGCCATGCGGAAAGCCGCAAGCGGCTATATCAGCTGGCAGTGTCGATCGTCGGGAAGGCTGAGACTGACCGTGAAAAAGCAGATCGGATCCGTGATTACCTCAAGCAGAACTATCAGTACAGCCTGGATCGGCCTGTGCGCGAAGGTTCGATCGTGGAAGATTTTTTGTTTCGTCAGCAGTTCGGGCATTGTGAAGTGTTTTCAACGACAATGGCAGTCTTGCTCGCGCTTCTGGATGTGCCTGTGCGCAATGTGACGGGGTTCGTGTCGTCCGAGTTCCGCGACGGGTATCACAACGTCCGGTCTGCGCATGCGCACAGCTGGACGGAGGTCTACCTGGATGGGCATTGGGAGATTTATGACCCGACGCCGTCAGGGGCTCAGACTGTCGAGGTCGACTGGCTGCAAGCCATCGATGACTGGTTCTCTTCGTATCAGACACGTGATTTCTATCGCTTCCTGTCGAGATATTATCTCTATATCCTTTCCATACTCGCCGGGCTTGCGATGATCGCCTGCGGCAGTTATATCCCGATGCGATATGTCCGGCGCAGGCTTATGCAGACGCGCGTGCTTTACGAATGCCTGATGCCCGAAGTGGATGCGATGCTGGCGCATTTGCCACGATATGCGCCTTATTGCGGCTATTCGCTTGAGCAGTGGTGGGGAGAGGACGCGCCGGATTGTGCCGAACTACAGGCGTTTATGCGCGCGTATATCCGCTTTAGATATCGCGATTCGCATGAGGATTTATCGCTTCGCGAGCGCTGGTGCCGAAATGGCGAGATTTTGCGCGATTACAGGCGCGTATGGCGTGCTGGGCGTGCTGTGGGTAAACCGTAGGCGTTTTCTGTTAGGCTCTGTTCTACGACTGTGGTATGGCGGTGGCACCCCTCCTGGGGGCGTATTTGGGGGCAATCCTGTACCCGGGGGTATGCGCTCACTCCGGGCTGTGCGCTGTCGCCCTTCCAAGGCGATAAATATGCAATAAGCTCGTTTTTGACACATCATTACATATTCACGCAGGTAGAACAGAGCCTTCTGTTACGGTTCAGCCCATAGGCGTTTTCTGTGGGCATTGCGGGCTAGGCAGCAGGCATTGCGGGTAGGCAGTGCAGTGGCTTTTGCCCTGAGGGAATATATGTGTATGACGAGACATGGATGCGACAGGTGGGGAATTGCTTAGGCGTTGGAAGTCGGCTGAGTCGTACGTTTTTTGATATCTGGCATACAGAGTTTTTGCTATTGGGATTAAAATTTCGTATGCTAGGAAGGGGGAGAGGGCGTTCTATGGGAGATGTGTGATGAGACAGGTATCGTTTGACAAAGGGTTTACGCTGATCGAGCTCATGATCGTCGTAGCCATCATCGGTATTTTGGCATCGGTCGCAGTGCCTTATTTCTCGGGGTATATTGTCGAGGCCAAGACGACCGAAGGGATTCAGCATCTCAAGGCGCTTTCGGATGGCGCGGTCACGTATTTCAATACGGAACATGTCGATCCCGTGGATCCGGTTCGCCGTATCCGATATCTGTATCCGGAATCGTCCAAAGAAAAGTTTATCCCTGTGGAAGAAGGGCGTGTGGGCGTGAAATATGACACACATGCCCAAAATTGGCAGGTCAATCCCTGGAGGGATCTAGGGTTTGAAACGGCAGGGAGCTTTTATTATCGCTTTAGCTATTTCACGACTGATCATGGCGAGCAGTTTGAAGCGAATGCGTGGGCTAGTTTTCGGGAGCCGAGGGATAGCCATCTGGTGATCAGAGGTTTTCCAGATGGGCGTCTGTCGCCTGTGTTGAGACCGGAGATCGAGAAAGAGGAATAGTCTTTTAGTCTGATGCTCGATTGAGGGGCTGTGTGAGGCTGTGGGGCATCTGCGAAGCCTTGTTTGTATCCTTTGGACAAAGGCTTTACACTTATCGAGTTGATGATCGTCGTCGCCATCATCGGTATCCTCGCAGCCGTCGCTGTGCCGGGGTTCATGCAGTACATCAAAGACAGCAAGACCTCTGAAGCCAAGGACAACATTAAAGCTATCGCCGATGGTGCATTGGCATATTTCGAAGCGGATCATGTTTATGATACCAATGGCATGACCCCGAAAGCACGTCTGTATCCTGGTGGTAATGCTCTAAATAGCGCTTATTCTGCGGTTGGTACCAGCATCTCAATCGGCGGTTGCCAAAGCAAGGGTGTAAAAAATAACCCGACAAATTCAACGCTTACCAGCAGACTTAATGCTGCGCCATGGAACTATCTCAAGTTCCAGATTAACAAGCCGTTCTATTATCAGTATGACTACATTTCGAGTGGCACAGAGGCTGGTTCATCCACTTTTAAGGCATCAGCAGTCGCCAGCTTGAATACATCCGCAGACTCTGGCTTTACAGTTGCCGGCACCAGCGCTGGCAAAGTTGGTAATATTTTGGATATCACTCCGACAGGAACCAGCTCGATTACCACCACAAATGCACCTTCGTTCGCTTCGTGTGCATCAAACGCCAGTTAAGCATTCATAGCTCATGATTGGAAGCCCGCCTCTATGGCGGGCTTTTTTTGTGATACACGCCTCCCACCCCCGCCTTTAGCCGCAAAAGGAGCAGATCCTGGCTTTCCCCCACGCTTCGCGTGTAACCAAAAGGCCTGTTTTCCTAGCCTAAAGTTACGCCTTTCCGCTAATTGCAACAAAGTGATCACAACTGCGTGTTGTGTACCAAAAAGTTGCTAAAATATTTTTTACGAGATACAAAAAACTTCCAAAAATCAGCCATTATGTCACTTCCAACGCTGCCTTGGGCGGTCAAAAATAACCCAAACGCGTTGAGAGGCTGAGGTGTTTCTTACGGCAATTCACCAACCATTCCGCAATGAGCGTCGCAATACAGCAATAAAAAAGGCTCTGTTCTATCTGCGCGGATAGAATGCCTTGGACAACCTAATACAGGTGAGCGTTCAGCGAACCCGCGCCCTCTCCTTTCGGAGAGGGTGCCGCGCAAACGGCGAGTGAGGCCTAAAGAGCCATATCCCTAGTCGTAGGACAGAGCCATAAAAAAAGCCCGCCAGAGGCGGGCTTAAAAGACATGAATTATGATGGATTACGTAGCATTTGCAGAGCACGAGGTGTATGATCCTTGAGCCGTTACAGAATCTGCAGCATCAGGCGTGACATCAAGAATATTGCCGACTTTGCCATCAGTCGTTCCGCTAACAACAAAACCTGAATCTGAAGCCGTATTCAGGCTTGCGACGGCAGATGCATTGAAGGTTGAAGAGCCGGCCGTTGTACCAGACGAAATGTAGTCATACTGATAGTAGAACGGCTTGTTGATCTGGAACTTGAGATAGTTCCAGGGTGCTTTATTGAGGTTTGCGACGACATCCGCGTTTGTGGGGTTGTTCTTCTGACCCGGCGTTTGGCAGCCACCGATAGCAACGCTGGTAGCCTGAGCTGCGTAGGTTGTGTTACGATCATTCGAGCCGGGGTACAAACGCGCCTGCGGTGTCATGCCTGCGTCATCATAGACGTGATCAGCTTCGAAGTACGAAATCGCACCGTCTGCGATGGCTTTAAGGTTATCTTTGGCCTCAGAAGTCTTGCTGTCCTTGATGTACTGCATGAACCCCGGAACAGCGACAGCCGCCAGAATACCGATGATGGCGACGACGATCATCAACTCGATGAGGGTGAAACCTTTGTCCATTTTTTTCATGGTATTGTTCTCCTGCCCAGACTGGGCGCATTGCAGCGAAATGCTGCGTAATCATCTACATCAGCCCGCATATGCGCGAACTGAAAGTCGAACTGATTTTCCTTATCGCTAGAAGCATGCCATCGTGTAGAAATAATTTATCCCCTGTAAAATAGCGGCTTTGCGCTTTTGTGATGCTAAAAAACTGCTAAAATGCCAAAAACGTCACCTGCCCAATTTTGGAAAAGTGACAATTTTTGTCACCAATTTGTGACCAAATTTGTCAGGTTTACAACAGCCTCAAAATGTGACACATAACAGCCGTTAAACTACACGCGACCTCGGCGATTGTCCGCCATTGTGACTTTGAGGCGTTATGGATCAGCGAGTTCATTCAGTAAAAGGTGTTCCGTGTCTGTATTGTTATACATACCGGTCTGGCGCAAAGCGTTATTTTATTAAGACGCAGTTTCGCGGTCATATTTATACGGAGAATTTGTCGGTGCCTCTCCATGCCAGTTTGAACCAGCTGAAGCAATTGACAAGACGGGCGGTGGCGGCAATCAAGGATTCGGTTCATAAAAAGCTTCAGAACTGGCTTGAGGATTACATCGTTCTGCGGCAGCTAAAACCCAAGACGGCCATTGAGTATCGCAGGATATTGGGCAAATACTCATTCGATGATCAGGCAAACCAGAAATTGTTTATGCAGACGATTTCATCGGGACGTAACGTTTGCCAGACTGTTCGAACGGTAAACGCATTTTTCCGCTGGCTGATTGAAAATGGCGTCAAGATCAAGAATCCGGCCGCGATGGCAAAACTCCCGAAGGCTCGCATTCGGACACGCACGCTCAGCAGCAAAGATATTCAATTGCTCTATCGCGAGCTCGCTTCTGAATCTCTTGAATTGCAGCTGTTGACGCGTCTGCTTTGCGAGACAGGGGCGCGCATCAGCTCGATTCTTGCACTCAAGTCCACCGATTTGCATCCAGACGGGCTTCATCTTTACAATATCAAGTGCGACCGGGCTTATACCCATGCCATTCCGCTTTGCAAGGAGACGAAAGCATTGTGGGATAAACTGACACCTCAAACAGGGGAGAATCTGTTTGAAGGCAAGGCACGTCTGCTTCAGCGATGGTTACGCCGCTTGCTTGACCGGCTTTTCAACACGGATCCGACGGAAGAGCGAATTGTGATCCACTCATTGCGCCATACGGCGGCCACAATCGCTTTGCAAAGCGGTTTGTCCATGGAAATCGTCAGTCAGATGCTGGATCACATCAGTATCAACACGACCTACCAGATATATGCTCGTTCGAGCAAACAGCAGATACAGGATGCCTTTGGCTCGCTATGGCAATCCTATTGTGAGAGCAGCTAGAGGTGGCCTGTGATCGTATGGCTGAATATAGTCGTTTAAGGGAGACTGCAGTGCATTGTTGCGGGACGCCTTTGGCATGCGATTCTTTGGGGCTGTTCTGCTGCTCTATGTCCTTGGCAACAGGTCATGTCGCTGGAAGCATTTTGAGCAATTCCTCTCGTTTAGCTTTGGGAACTCGCAAGGCTTTCATCGCCTCTTCATAGCTCAATCCCATAGTCTTGCTGAGCGATCGAATATTTGCAAGCAAAGTCTCAAGCTTTCCTTCCCTTTTCCCCTCTCGTATGCCTTCCCTTTTCCCCTCTCGTATGCCTTCCCTTTTCCCTTCCCGTTTACCAGCAGCTCTTGCTTCTTCTTTCAACTCGATGATTGCCTGGCACATTTGAATGTCCTCCTGTTCATGTCGCTGG
>JAFZFY010000334.1 GCA_017555665.1 Pseudomonadota bacterium
CGTATTGCCCGCAGGGCAATAGCGGCTTGGGCCTGGCGTATGCCGTATGGCATAGCCAGGCTGCACTTTAAAAAAATTGTCAATACCTGATGAACGGATCGAGCCAGCCGACGATCTTGCGCCAGGTCGCTGTCCTGGCACTCGCCTCGCGACGCGAGTCGAGATAGAGCTGACGCGCGGTGGCGGCATCCGCGTCGGTGAGTTTTGCGCCAAATTTGGCGGCCGAGGATATTTCGACAAGGCGGGCTGTCGCGCTTTCCTCGCCGGCTTTCTCACGTGCAAACGCGTCGAGTGTCAGGTAGGGACGCCATGGATGGCCGTACATCGCCCAGAAATAGCTCGATCCGCGCATCGCGAGCCGGATCTGATCGGGACGGTGGCACTGGCGTGCGCGGATGAGGATGACAAATTTGCGCACATAAAGCCCGAGTAGCGCGGCGATCAGGAGCCCGATAAGCGTATGCCATATCGTCTGCCAGGGGATCTCGAACACCGTGTCACGCGCTTCCGCGCTGCGGCCGCCGCTCTTGTCGTTGCGCGCCAGTTCGCCGAACAAAGACTCGAGGCTCTCGTCGATAAAGGCCTGAGGCGGCTCGTCGCCGTTTTCGGGGTAGATATCGAGCGTCACCCAGCCTACGCCGTCCACGTAAAACTCTGGCCACGCGTGCGCCATGCTTCCGAGGATCAGAACCGCCGAATTTGTGCCTGATAGCTTGTCGTCCACGGCATACCCGATCGCCACACGGGCCGCGATTCCTTGGGAGCGAAGCAGGTACACGGCGGAATGCGCGAAGTGCACGCAGTAGCCGCGAAGCGAGCCGAACAGGAACGATGCTACGGGGTCTTTCTCGTCGATATGACGGTTCTTCTGCGTGTAATAGCCCTCTTTCTCAAGCCAGGACTTGATGTATAGCGCCTTGACCACGTCATCGCCCGTAAAGCGCGGATCGACATTTCGGACGATGATGTCCGAAAGGGCGCGGTATCGCGGATCATCGGGGATTTTCAGGTAGTGATCGACTTTCTCCTGGCTCCACTCGACGGGGATCGAATGTCTCCCGATCAGGCGGATCGGATCGATCGTCAGCGCGACGCTGTTCACGCCGTATGCCGACACGAACAGCTTGGGATCCGGGTTCGGGATCGGGAACACGCGCTGCCCCATCGCAAGCTGCGGGGGCTGCGAATGCGATTTGAGCAGGAACATCGACGTGGCGACTTTCGAATGAAGTTCCGGTGCCTGGACCGGCGTGGCGAGCTGCTCTGTCGAGACCGACATCGAGGATATGACATCGTCATCCACCGTCGAGGCGACGAGATGATTGCCGTCGAATTCGCTGAGCACGGTCTGGCGGAAATGGAACACGCCGTCGCTCGGATTGTATTCGTCATAGAACACGGCGAGTGCAACGGGAGTCGGCTGGCCGTTCCCCTTGGGACCGAGATCGTTATTTGAGTTGCTGTTATTGCTGTTGTTATTATTGTTGCTGCTGGATCCGCCGCCCTTGTTGTTGTCGTCCTTGTCGCCGGATCCGCCGCCCTGGCTGTTGTCGTCCTTGTCGCCGGATCCGCCGCCCTGGCTGTTGTCGTCCTTGTCGCCGGATCCGCCGCCTTGGCTGTCGTCTTGATCGCCGTTGTTGTCGTCTTTGTTGTCCTTGTCTTTGTTTGAATCGCTCTTGTCGCCGTCATCATCCAGAGCAGACATGAGGCCGAGCGGATCCACCTCGTGGACCGGCAGGCGCAGGTTGTTCAGGATATACGCGGCCAGCAATGCGAGGAGCGCGAGCGCGACAATCGCGTAGGCGGCTTGTTTGGCGCGTGTGCGGCTGAACAGCATCGGCAGCGCGAGAAGACCTGCGGCGATGCCGAGCCAGCGGCAGACATCGATCGGGTCGTAGCCCGCGTTGTATAGATAATCGGCGAACTCACGTGGATTCTGCAGATTGAAGTCGCGGTGCGGGAACAGGAGATACACGAGCGTCCCGATGACCAGGAACGACTCGATGAGCTGCACGGTGCGGTAGCGAAGCGATAGCGAGCGCGTGCAGAATACGATCCCGAACACGATCCCCATGTAATACCAGAATCGAGAGTGGCGGATCGTCAGCTCCATGTCGTAGAAGCCAGTCACATTCAGCAGGATATGGCTTCCCACAAGGCCGATGGCGGTAAACACGGCGGCGAGAAGGATGCACCACACGGTGCGTATATGGCGCTTCTCACAGATACTCGCGACGATGCAGGCGAGCACGACCGATAACGCGACGACGAAATGACCGATGCCGTCGATCAGCGGCCAGGTGTAGCCGATCGCGCTTGCGGACAAGAGCACGCATTTGAGCGACTGGATCCAGAATGATTCGCGCATGGATGGTTTCATTCGGATTCTCCTGTGTACGCTTTGCTGGCCCCGGTCGTCACATCGACGATCTGGACCGTCCCGATGTCGCTGAGCTGGCGGCACAGCGATTCGTATTCATTCGCATCGAGATCAGCTTTGGGCTGGTCGAAAAGCAGTTTCTTCATCAGATTGTCCTCAGGCTTGACCGGCGACAGAAACTTGTCGCTGACAGACGTGATGAACGTCGGCCGGATCTGATATTGCGAGACGAATATCTTGACCTGGTCAAGCCATGCGCCGAGCTTGTTCGGCACGAGGATAAAGCAGTGCGCCATGGCGGATGGCTTGACGAGCGGCGCGACTTCATTGAGCCCCTGGCCGCCTTCCGCGCGGTGCGATGCCGAATCGATGAGGTCTGACATGCCCTCGACTTCGTCATTCACGAGGCGTTTGGAGCCGTCCGCTGAAAAACACATGTCCTTGGTCTCTTCGCGGCCCAGCGACGACAGGAACGAGCGCGCAAGCGTCGCCGAATTCTCGTCGTGTGTGCCTGAAATGAAATAGACAAAGACATCCTGTTCCTCCACGATCGCGGGTTCCGGCGCGCGGACGACGAGCTTGCGGCTTCGTGCAAAGACTTTCCACAACACGAGGCGAAGCGGGTCGCCTGCCTGATAACGCCGCATTTCCACGAGCTCGCCACGCGGATCCCCTTCGGGATGCGAAAATCCGTCGCCGGATGCGCGCGTCTGGAGCGCCACGAGGTCAAACTGACCCTTCGCTGGCTGGATCACGAGATGCACGGGCTGCGACAGGCAGAACGATATCTCGGTCATGCCGAAAATGTCGCGGATCGTGATCTTGCGGTGAAGGCTCAGGTATCTGCCGCGCCCCGTCGGATGGAGCGTCTCGCCTGACCACACGCCCTTGCGGACATTACGGCGCTCGAAGGTCGGCTCAAGAAGCTCGATCTCCGTCGAGATGAACGGCATGAAAAATGGGCAGAACACGCGATAGGGCGAGTTCAGGCGGCCGCCGACTTCGTTCGCCTCTTCAAAGGATGTCTCGCGGTTTGCGCGGCGTGTCAGGAAAAAGACAAGGCATGCGCTCGTCAAGGTGAAGAACAAAAACACGCAGAATGCGAAGATCCACAGGGTCACGGCGGCAAACAGGATCTGGTTGGCATGCGCGCTCACTTCCCAGTACCACACGTAATATATAAATGCCGCAAGGATCACGGCCATCCACGTCACGGGGAACAGGCCGCGCCCGATGCGGAACGCGCTTTTGACCACGGCCCACGCCTGCTTCAGGCGCGGCGCCGATTCATATTTCTTTAACCAGTTCATAGGCATGCTGTCTTGGGGAAGGGTCTCTGTGTCAATGTGACCGCTCCCCATGGCCCTCGCTCACGGGCGAGGGGGGAGTTGATCGCGGTGTGTTGAGGGAGGCGCAAAGCCTGATTTAGAGCACGAATTCGGGTTCAAAGCTCATGTATATCGACTCGCTGCCGGGCAGGCCTTCGATCTCGATATGGACGCGGAGCCATGACTGGTTCAGGCATTCGATGAGCATTTCGAGCGCGCGCCGCTGCGCTTCCGTGCCGTGAAGCATGATCTCCATCTTCGCGCGGATCGGCGGAAGCATCCGGTAGCGCCACGTGCCCAGCACCAGCCGGTTCGCGTCGTGGACATCGCTGCTCTGAAGGATCTCCTCGCACATCGAAAGAAGCGGGCCGTAGCCGATGATGTTGCGGTGACCGCCGATCGCCACAAGGATCTCGTTGACCTGCTTCCACAGCTCCACGCTGTGGCCGACATACTGCTCAAGACGCGCGAACGCAGACTTGCTCCGGTTTGAAAGCATCAGCGCGCGAAGCTCGTCCGCTGATTTCGGCTGCATGTATTCGACGGCGAATGTCTGGAACAGATGATCGTCCACCTTGCCCTCGAACAGGCCCGATTCGATCGCCGTCCCGATGATGTACACATTCGCCGGGATAAAGAACACGCGGTTGCTCTGGCTCAGGCGTATCGAGCGCGCGCCGGGCGCTTCGAGGTTCCATGCGCCTCCGTTCGCACCTGGTTTCCACGGCACGCGCGCAAAGCTGTCGAACATATGCGACACCTCGCCGAACACGTCCTCGAGATACGCCTCCTCGATGTTGTCGATGATAAACACATAGTCCTTGTCGGGATTGTATGCCGCCGCGCGGCACAGCGCCAAAAACTGCCCCTCCTGGATGTCGTCGTTTGCAAACGGCTCGAAGAAATACTTGGCATCCGAGATGTGGTGCGCGATCACGCGCGGCGCGCCGTGGTCGATCGTCGGGCGCACGTTCAGCATGTCGCCCGTGATGCGGCGCTCCACCATGTTCTCATAGCTCGTGTTCGAGTGGAACACGGTCACGCAGTGCATCCCGATCTCGCGCCCCGTCATCGAACGCCACGCGCTCAGGAGCTGCTTCGAAAGGTTCGCCTTCCCGATGTTCGCCGCGCCGTAAAATACCAGATTCTTGAACCGTCTCAGCCGGTCAAAGCGGCGCATCAGCGTCATCTGATCAAACTGCTTCTGCTTGTCGGAATCCGTCGGGTAGATTGTGTCGAGCGCTTCCGCAAAATTCGTCATCAGCGTGTCGAAGTCGATCAGCGCCTGCTTCGCCTGGATCTCGACATAGCCGCGAAGCATCTGCATGATGTGGCTCGGCAGTTCGTGCACACGGATGCTCCACAGATACAGATTCCACGAATCGATCGACATGTCATCGCGGTGCGGGCTCTCGATCACGCGCAGGAGCCACGTCAGCGTCCGAAGCGGGAAAGGCATCACGCCGATCTCGTCGCTCTCCACCAGGGGCGCGCACTTTTCAAGCCATTGGTTGCACACGCTCTCGCTCGCGATCACGTCACGCGCTTTCTCTTTAAATGTCTTCAGATGGCGCACAGCCTCTTCGTCCACCAGGCAGTGCGCGCCGTCTGGCACCAGCCAGCGGCAGGAGATCCCCGTCTCACGCCAGAATATCCGTATCTCGCTTACGTGCGCACTCAATGCGGCAGAAAGTATTTCGCGGCAGCTGTCCTTTTCAACCATGATAACGCTCCTCTTGATGTGTGTTTGGGTATGCTCCTGACAACAGGATAATCCCCCTTTGTATCAATAATGCGGCTTTCGCGCAATGTGCGTTTCATGTAATGCGGTTCACGCCGCCCGGACCCGGTTCACGCCGCCCGGACGCGGCTCGCTTCGCACGGATCCTCTGGCCGGCCGTGCTTTTTTGCGCCGGGGCGCAAAATACGCCCGTCCTGCGCCGCTATCGGCTTCGCCGATACGCGCCGCTTCTTTGATTGGGGCGGCGCTATCGCAACGGGCGATACGCGCCGCCCACAAGCGCCCTCAGATCCTTGCGCAGTGCGGCGATGCGCGTGTGCGTCAGCGCCGGTCACGGTTGCATCAACGATGGCGCATGGCATCGATCAGGTGCATCGCGAGACGGTTGGTCTCCTTCTCCACGCCCTCGTAATACGGCATCGAAAGCGCGACGAGATACCGCTCCTTTTTGTTCGGCGTGCTCACGACGGCGACTTCGAGACGGTCGTCCCCGATGACCTTGCCGCCTTTGTTATAGACGATCATGTTGGGGCCCATTGCGGCGGTCACGCCGTCGCCGATGCATGACGGCGCTTTATGAAGGGCATCGCGAAGCATGTCGATTTCCGGCTGCGCAAGCGCCAGCTGGCGGCTCTTTGGCAGTTCCTCGTGCAGAACGACGCGGAAAATGACCTCTGCGAGTTCGGCAAGCGTCGTGCAGTTGCTCTCGCGAGGGCATTCCGGGCGCATCTTGCCTGAACTGTGGCGTTCGGGAATCGTGCCGCTCTTGGTGCCGTCCGTGAACTGGATCTCCGGGGAATCGCGCAGGCTGTCCTCCGGGTGGTGCCGGACATAGCGCCGCTGGAGCACCATCTTGGGAAAATGAAACACGTCGCGTAGGTAGTGGTCGTTGATCTCGTCGAAGCCGGCGATCTCCATCAGGCGGTTGTATGCCGTGTTGTTGCTGGGGATGATCGCTTCGCGGCAGAGCTTTTCGACAGTGTTTTCGTAATGCCCTTCGAGATCCGTGAAGCTGACTGTGGCCTGGCTGCCCGTGCCGTATTCGCTCAGTTTCAGCAGCGCCATCACGGCCGCCGCCAGCTTGACGGTCGAGGCGGGCCAGTATTTCTCCTCGCCATCCTTCGTCATCGAGAACTCGAATGCGGTGCCGCGGTAAGAATAGTATTGCATCGACAGTTTGCCGCCGCGCACGCTGAGCGGCGCGATCAGGGCATACGTGTTCTTGGGGGCCTGATAGCCGATCAGGTCGAAGTATTCGGCCAGAAACTTGCGGTTGGCGTGCCGTGTGGTCTGCTTGTACCATTTCTTGGAGGCTTCTGGCACGAACCAGTCGGCGGCTGTGTGCAGCGCATGGACGGCTTCGGGGGATACGACGGCAGGGGTCAGCGGCTCCTCCTGGAGGCTTTCCGGCTTCGCTTCGCCTGAGGCTTCTGCCTGGGGGGCAGACGTGTCCTGCGGGCTGCTCGCTGTCTCGGCTGCATCGCCCGTGGGGGCTTCCTGGGCATCTGATGGCGTGCTCGCGCCCTGAGCGGTGTCGGCGGGGGCCGGCATATCGCCTTGCGGCTGCTGCGGCTGGGGGGCGGTATCGCCTGTCTCCGGGCTCGCTATGCCTGTCTCGGCCTGCGAGGCTGCGTCTGATATCCCGTCTTCTGCGTTGACTGTCTCGGCGGTCGTCTGGACGGGCATGTCCGTGTGGTCAGCTGCCGTCTGCGTGGGCTGTTCTGCCGTCGTTCCGCCACATCCCAGACAGAGTGCCAGTAGTCCGGGGATCCATTTCGTCCTCATCTGCTTCCTCCCTAAATGCGTATGAGTCACGGCTGGTACAAAATGCCGCAGATAGGCATATTATAAGGGTTTGGCGATTTGGCAAATGATGGATATGCGGCACGTTTTATCGGCGTGTTTATAAAAAAAAACGCGCCGTGTGGCGCGTTTGGGAATGCAATCGGGCGAAATCTCAATAGCCGTCTATAGACCAGTGCACTTCGTCTCCTGCCTCATACCAGATGAAATCACCGCAGACGCCATAGGCGCGGAGGCTGTTGTTAAGCGCGTCTGCATTGGCTTTCCACTCGCCTCGGTTGCCGCCTGTGTCGATCGTGATGCCATCACATTCAAAGTATCTCGGCAGGGTGTGGATGACGATGTCAACCGCATGGCCTCTGATATGATGCGATGTGAGCGATGCAGGATAGAGTATGTCAAACGCGTCGCATGCGGCGTCTCTGCTTGCGGCGTCGCCGTAAAGCTCGATATTGTATTTATCCAGGATCTGCTGGCCTTCGTCGGTGACATAACCCTGGCAGCAGTAATTCATCACCGCGGCGCGTGCTTCATGCCGGAGTGTCGTGTTGATCGTAATCTCGCCGCCTGCTGCGCGTATGCCGTTGATGACCTTTTTGGCCGATTCCCTGAAGTTTCCTTCGAGGTCATCCAGGGATTGGGAATTGCAGAAGCCGTGATCTGTACACCAGTCCGGCGTCGTGCTGCCGACATAATGGCTCAGGCTATGATTGAATCTGGGAATAATGGTGGAAACATTCATGGCTTTCGAGCCGAATTTTCCGTCGATATCTTCAAGGCCATAGAGTTTTTGCCATGCGGCGATTTTCTGCATGTCTGCAGCGCAGAAGACACCTGTTTCTGGCGCGCCGGTCGATCTCTGGATGAGGATGATCGTCTCTGGCGCGTAGTCGCGGGCGTTGTTCCAGGCGAGTGCGTCTTCGACTTCCTCAGGCGTGAGAAGCGCGTTTTGTTCAGGTTGTGCCGGCGCGGGTTCGGGGGCAGGTTCGGGAGCCGGGGCAGGTTCGGGGGCTTGTGGCGGGGGCTCGGTGACCTGCTGTGCGACGGGATCCCCGGAAACTGCGGCACTGACAGTGGACACGCCGGCTCGGATCGCTTCAAGCGTCATCGGGCCGCAGATGCCGTCGATATCATCGCCCGTAAAGCCGTGCGATGCTTGCCAGTTCGCGATGGCCTGCGCCGTGACTGGGCCGACGACGCCGTCGATCTCGGATTCGGGCATGCCGATGCCGCGCTGGATCTCGACCCATGTGCTGGCGCTGTAGCCGTATTGACGATTGAGCGTTACAGCCTGATCGATATCGATATTGGCCGATGCCTGTTCCTCGATATCGCTTTCGGTGACAGGCGGCGCCTGCGGAGGCATCGTGCTCGACGGATAGATGCTTGCCGGCGTATCAGTCGATGTGACGGCTGTATGCGTTGCGATCCCGCCGCTTTCGATCGCCGCCCTGTCCGCGCGGAGCGCGGCTTTGATCTCCTCGTATGACACGCTTGCGGCATTACCGCCAATGCCGTCATAGTAGCTGGTCAGGCCGTTGTCATTCGCGTAGCTGCCGTTTGCGATCTCTTCATTCGGGGCGACGCCGACGGCTGCCCATTCCATGGCGACTTCAAGCGCCGCTTCTTCAATGTCGTCGCTTTCACCTGTCAGATACGCCATCACTGCCGGGCGTTTCTCGACGATCAGATAATTGGTAAAGCAGAGATCCTGGTTTTGCGGCGAGAATTGCGACGATTCCGAAAGACCGACGGCAGACATGGCGCTTCGGCGAACGGAGGGAACCATCTGGTATTTGCCGAGGGCAAACAGCGATCCATTGATATTCTGCGCAGGATCGCCATCGGTATAACTGATGGTCATGTTCACTTCACCATCTTCCGGGCTGAGCGCATCAAGCTCGCCAAAGGTGTATTCGGTGATGAATCTGCCGTTGACGAGCCCGAAATATGCGCTTCTGGGATTTTCCTCGTCTTCGACATAGTAATTCATCGCCGTGTAGGGATCGTTGCCGTCGGTCATCGATTCGCCGCTGGCAATCGCTTCCGAGAGATTGCCGTGTGCGAGGTCAACGCCTTGCGTTTTCTGGTCATTTTGCGCCTGTGGATCGGACGCTGCCGCTGCGGGATCTCCGCTTTGGGCGGGCGCGTCTTCCTGCGATAAATCGGCCTTTTTTTGTTTGTCTTCAGTTTGTTCCATAGAAACGCTCCTGATCAAGACTTGTGATGATTCTAAAGATAATACTCCGCTTTAGAATCATCGCACTTATCCACAGGAAATGTCAAAAAAAAAGCCGCCGTATGCCGTCAGGCATAGGCGGCTTGCCAGCGCGTATGTCCGTCAGGACATAGCGCGGGCCGTTCAAAAAAAATCTACTGGTCTTCGTCATCATCGTAATCGTATGCGTCGTATGCCTCGTCGATACGGAGCAGCATGCCCATGGACCGCGCTTCGTCTGCGGCTGCTTTGGCGAGGTGTGCCATGCTGATCGGGGTGTTTGTCGCGGAGGCGGTGATGGCGGCTTTGAGGACGGCGTTTCGGATGTAGCCGCCGCTCATCTCGAAAGTATGGGCGAGCCATGTCCAGTGGATGTCATCTGAAAGCGGCGCATTGGGCGGGATCATGCGTTTCCACAGCTCGATACGGGCCGGGACATCGGGCATCGGGAAGTCGATGATGAACCGGAGTCGACGGCGGAAAGCCTCATCAATGCTCTTGGAGAGGTTCGTCGTCAGGATCGTGATGCCGTTATAGGATTCGAGCTTTTGGAGCAGGTAGTTGATCTCAAGGTTGGCGTATCTGTCGTTTGAGGTTTTGACATCGGTGCGTTTTGCGAAGAGGGAGTCGGCCTCGTCGAACAGGATGATCGCCTGCGCTTTGGCTGCCTCGTCGAATATCCTGCCGAGATTTTTCTCTGTCTCGCCGATGTATTTGTCCACGATGCGCGACAGGTCGACGCGATAGAGGACTTTTCCGAGTTCGTTTGCGAGCGCGCACGCGAGGAGCGTCTTGCCGGTGCCGGGCGGGCCGGCGAAGAGCACGGAGAGCGCGTTTCCGTAAGGCGATCGTTGCCGGAACCCCCAGACATCGAGGACGTTGTGGAGGTTTTTGGCGTATTGGAGGATTTCGTTGACCTGCGCCTTGGCGGCGGGCGGAAGGACGACGCCGGAGATCGGCACGTCGCTGACGGTGATTTCGGCAAGTGAGCCGAGCTGGTGGCGGAAACTCTTGCGGATCTCGTTGAGGATGTGATGTGACTGTAGTGTCGAGGGATCGGCACCGGTGGACTGGAGGGCATCGACGGCATCGCGCACGACGGCGAAGATGCTGCCGACAGGCAGGCTGTAGTTGCGCGAGAACATGTCCGCCATGTGTTCGATTTCATCCGGGCTTGCCCACGGGGCAAGGGCGCGGTGCCAGACGTTCGCCGCGAGTTCGACATGCGGCGGCTGGATGTGGATGCAGACCGGTTTGCCGAAGGCATCGCTCAGGGCGGCATTGGCCTTGTTGACGAGCAGGACGATGCTGCCAGGGAAGTTTGCCGTGATGCGTGAAAGCGTGACCTGGGCATGCGTGATGTGCTGCATGAGCTCTGTTTTGTCGTCGATGTCGTCGAATCTGAGCATGAGCAGGCTGCCTTCAAAGAGGGATTCACGCATGATGCTCGATAGCCTGGCCTCGAACATTGTCGGGCTTTTCGGGTCGAATTCGCTCGTCATATCGACTTCGAGGACGCCTGAAAATTTGGCCTTGTGCGCGAACGTGCATGCGGCTGTCCGCCGTCCGGCATGGACGGGGCCAGCCAGGCAGATGCGTGCGGCAGGCGACTTGAGGGCATACGCGAATTCTTCGCGGATATTGTCTTCGATGATGAGCGAGCGCATCGGGAGGTGGTCGCGGTGAAGCGTCATGTTCGGCGGCAGCTCGCGTGCTGCACTACGGCCCTTGAAGGCATCTATGACGGTCTGCTCGATCGAGAGCGGCGCATACATAAGCGGCGTGTAGTTGGGCAGTGTCGCGCTGCGTTCGGGGATGATCAGGCGCATGCGGCGAAGCGTGCCCTGTTCTGAAAATGCGCTGTACACGCTGTCGAAACCGCGCGGGCTGTCACTTAACAGCTGGCAGATGAACGATACCGTCGGCTGACGGACTGAAAAATCCGCCCATGCGACGGTCATCAGACGCAAGAGGCTTTCGACGGACATGGCGATCGCGAGTGTGGCGAGGATCGACATTTCGAGATCGCTCAGGGCAAAATTGCGCTTGATCTTCAGGATCGGGCAGTTCGCATCGAGTTCGAGAAGCACGTGAAGCTGGGATTCGAGCAGGCTGATCCGGTCGCGGGCGACTTCGATCGTCGGCACTCGGTTGGATTCGAGCCATTTTGCGGCATAGCCGTCTTCCTCGATATGCCCCATATAGGCTTTGAACTCTTCAAAGCTGACACATCGATCCGAGTAGGTGTGGCTGCTGCTGACAAGTTTTTCGGGATATCTTCGGGCATAATAGATAATCCGCCAGTACAGCCTGTCGCACATCATGTTGAACAGGGCTGTCTGTTGCGCTTCTGGGGGGAGATTCAGAAACTCCTGTCTCCAGCTCGTGAATACCTGGTCGATATCCGGATTCTGTTGGGAGGCGGCAGGAGGCGTGTTTGGCGTCGGGTTCTCTGGCATGACAAGGATCGTAAATGGAGGTCTGTGTTTAAATAGAGGTCTGTGTAAAGCTGACAAAAAAGGGA
>JAFZFY010000031.1 GCA_017555665.1 Pseudomonadota bacterium
ATGCCCGTCCAGCCGTGGTTATGCAGATATCGTCCTCATCCCCACAAAACCGAGCTGGTACAAGCCCACCATATTCGAGCTCAAGCTGGATGATTCCACGGAATCGGCTATCAAGCAGATCGAAAATAAAAAGTATTTCGCAGCCAAAGATCTGCAAAACTATCATGGCGAAGTGCTTGCCGTCGCGTTTGTGTATGACAGAAAGGATAAAACACATCGGTGCGAGATCAGGTCATTTGAAATATAAAAATAGCCCTGTTCTACAAGCATTATAGAAATATGGTATGCCAAAACCGAGCGGATGGCATACCCATCGCCCTGAAAGGACGACCGCATACAGCCGGGTCCGCGCGAAACGCGTCCCCCGGGAACTGAATTGACCCCAATCTGCACCACGAAGGGAGGCTAAAAAAGCCACATCTACGACCGCAACAAAGCCGTTTGCCAAAGCCGTTTATTGATAATTGCGGATGCGAAGATCAATATTGAGATCCTTCATCTCGGCAATCACCGCATCCATAGATGTTTCTCCATAATGATAGGGGAAGAGGACTTTGGGCTGGATCATCTTCGCCGCGTGCGCGAGCTGCGCGGGCGTCATGGTGTAAGGCTGATTGCAGGGCAAGAATGCCACATCAATATCGCGGATCTCAGCCATTTCAGGAATGTCTTCGGTATCGCCTGCAATATAGATCCTAAACCCATCAAGCGTCAGGATAAAACCGTTATCACGTGCTTTGGGGTGAAATTGTTCGTGACCTAGCGTGGTGTTATATGCCGGAACAGCCTCAATACGGATGTCGTCGCGCAACGCGCGCGAATCACCGTTTGCCATGACTTCGCCTTTACCGAGCTGGGACGCGCTGGACTTGTTCGTGATCAGGACTGTGCTGTCCTTTTCGAGCGCCTGGATTGCTTCGGCATCAAGATGATCGTAATGCTCATGTGTGACCAGGATGTAGTCCGCATCGGGAAATGCCTGATAATTGGTCACTTTGTCGTTGAGATTGAGCACCGGATCGACTTCAAACTCAATGCCGTCATAGCGAATGCGCAAACTGCCATGCTTGATACAATGCATGTCAATCTGTTTTCCAGAGGGCGATTTGAATGTATCCGTCTGATAGCCAAATTCATCCAGGGTGAATGCGGACTCTGCCGCAGCGGGCTCGGTTTTGCCGGAATCCGGTTCAGGCATGGGCGTTTTTTCATCCGTTTCCTGTGGCACGGCACTATCGGCTACAGATTTTTGACTCTCTGATGCCGTCTGGGGAGCGCATCCTGTGCAGACGAATGTGAATAGCATTCCGAATAGCCATATACGACCGTTTCTCATATAACCTCCTGTTGCAACCCAATGAAGATATGCGCATGCAAACGCATCTATATCCACTCACGGTGTCACAAATCCGCTAACCGGCGCATTCTGTCTGAAATATCGTCACATACCACGCCATGCCCATGCGCAACGCAAGCGGTATCGCATCTTCGTGAAAGAGCAACACGCCAAAGGCAGAGAACGGCGATTCGATTTCCTCGCCTTCGCAGACTTCCATACGCGCTTCACTCGTTTTGAGCGCTACCGAATACAGGCGCTTAGGCTGCAATTTGCGCACTTCAAGTCGGTCAGACCAGGCATTGTGCGCATCATCATACTGATAGTCATATTGCATGCCTTTCCAAGCGATCACGGATCTATGCGCCACGCTGCATGACACGGTGAGCTTGTCATCGGGCAAAGCCTCCATCCATGCGCCCAAGGAGCCGTCTTCCTGTCTGGTCACGCGTCCGATGGTCATGCCGTGTTTGCGGATCACGATGATATCCGGGTCATAGCGAACGCCCAGCTGAATCCGCTCCGCGCCCGCGCGCAAGGTAAGCCGCTTGGCGGTCTGGGCGATCATCCACGGTTCTTTGACATGCACCGGCCGATAATGACGCGTCTGATCGACTGTCTCGGCATAACGATAGGCATCCGCTTCGGCATCCTTGGATCTGTCACCAAATCCACATCCGCCCAGCAACATAAGCCCTAAAAGACAGACAAACAGACGTTTCATTTCATGATCTCATGTAGTGATCTGCATGAACTCAATCGACATCCAGAGCATTGTCATTGCACAGCTGCTGAAGGATGCCGTTGACAAAATTCTTGCTCTTCTCTGCGCCAAACAGCTTTGCAAGCTCAACGGCTTCATTGATGAGAATGCTCGGCGAAGATTTCTTTTCGATGAACAGCTCATAGGACGCCATGCGCAGGATATTGAGATCTACGAGCGCCATGCGCTCAATTCGCCAACGTTTGCTCGATTTCTGGATCATAGCATCGAGTTCGTCGAGATGCGGCATCATACCGCGCACAAATTTCATCGCCTCGCAAAAAGCAAAACGCCCGCGCATGTTCAGCGTGCCGTCTTCGGCCAAAAAACCATCAAAGGGGAATTCATCACTCGTGAACTCGTCTGCAGACACGAACACCATGACATCGTTCAGGCTCTGTTCAAAACGAATCGCGCTGTTATTCGGAATATTCTTCACGAGCGACATCACATCGTTCTGGAACGGTTCCAGCTGGATTGCATTGTCGCCTGCATACTTCTTTTCGGACGCATCCTTCTCGGTTTTCTGCGCCTCAGATTTTGCAAGCCCATCCTTCTCGGCTTTCTGCGCCTTGACTTTGGCAAGCTCTTCCTTCTCTTTTTTCAGCGCCTCAGCTTTCTCAAGCGACATCATCTCGCTTTGCAGCTGTCTGGCAGTGATATTTCTGAACAGCTTAAATTGGCGATACCAAGTGCCTTTAAAAGTCTCCTGCACGAGCTGTATGACCTGCTCTTGAATCTCATAGGCCGTAATATTCTTGCGATAATGCATGAGATAAAGCGAAGCAAGCACGAGCGTGCGCATCGTTTTTCGCAGCCGCGTGCGCTGACCTGAGATCAGCTGACAGGCGTTTTTCGTCGTACCGCGAAGGGAATCACCGAGCTTGCGCGTGACACGGCTGACCGCGTCTTCACTGAGCTGCGCAGATGACGATTTGAGATTTGCCATAAACTCGATCGCCAGGATGCCCAGAACAGCCTCACGCCACGGCAATATCTCATAATTCTCGCCATGCGTGACCGCGAGCACTTCACTGACGAGCTCATCCGTGACATCCTCATAAGGCGATTCGCGTTTTACAATCGCCTGCGCCAGATCCATGTCGGCTTCGGGATACTGTTCAGACACAGAAGCGCGAATACCTGCGCGGTCGGCTTCCGAATCGCTGAGCAGCGCGCATCGCCATTCGGCGGCGGCATCACGAGTAGCCACTTCCGCTGAAGTCAGAGCTTCGGGAACAAATTTATTATGTTTACTGCGATTCGAAGTCATAAAAATATATCCTTGAAATGAGACTTTCGGGTACAGCCATTCTGCATCTGGCAGTGTTAATGCGCTAAATCGAACGGAAAAGGTCTGCCATTTCAATGGCAGCAAGCGCCGCTTCCGCGCCCTTGTTGCCAGCCTTCGTGCCGGCACGGTCAATCGCCTGATCCAGCGTATCTGCCGTGATCACGCCATAAGCCATGGGAAGGTGATACTGTAATGAAAGCTGCGCGATGCCCTTCGTGCATTCTGCGGCGATATAATCGAAATGCGGTGTCGCGCCACGAATCAGCGCGCCGAGACACACGATCGCATCAAATTTTCCCGCAGATGCAATCTTGTCTGCCGCCACCGGAATCTCAAAACATCCGGGAACCTTGAAGATCTCCACATTTTCGAGATCACCGCCATGCCTGCGGATCGTATCTAGCGCGCCCTCGACAAGACGCTCCGTGATAAAGCTGTTAAAGCGGGCAACTACAATTGCAATCCTGAGGTCCTGAGCCTTAAAAAGCCCTTCGTGTATGATCGTCATACGATTTCCGTCCAAAAAAAGAGGATCCGCTCAACGCGCTTTGAGCGGTCGCGTTTCCGTGATGTGAAGCCCAAACCCGTCTATCGCTGCGAGCTTTTTGGGATTATCGGTCAATAATATCATATCGGAAATGCCAAGCGCGCGCAGGCATTGCGCACCCATGCCATAAAGCTTCGTATCTGGCGCCACGCGGTTGACATCCTCCTCATCAGAGGCGCGTTTTCCGCTCAGCGCATTCTCCAGCTCGTGATCATCGCGCTGGATATAGAGAAGCGCACCGCAACCGTATTCGCGAATCAGGGAAAGGGCATGCGAAAGCGCGTGTTCGTCATCGTTAAGCCCCAACAGATCGTTCCATACAGCTCCACTGTGCACGCGGACAAGCGGCGTCTTGTCGCCGTCTTCGAGGTGATAGACAAGCGCCAGGTGCGTCACGCCATCCATGCAACTCCTGAACGAGATCGCCTTAAAGCCTTTGGCGATGCCATCCAGAAGCGGCTTTTCCTGCGTCCGCTCGACGAGGCTTTCTTCGCGAAGCCGCCACGAAACCAGGTCTGCAATCGTCACGATCGGCATATCGTGGATCTGGGCAAACACTTCCAGATCGGGCATTCTGGCCATCGTGCCATCCTCTTTCATGATCTCGCAGATGATGCCAGCCGGCACTTTCGAACCGCACAGACGTGACAGATCGACACTGCCCTCCGTCTGACCAATGCGGACCAACACGCCGCCGGGACGTGCTGCAATCGGGAACACATGCCCGGGACGCGCCAGGTCTTCAGGACGACACACCTCAGACGACGCGAGCTTCATCGTATGCGCGCGGTCTGCCGCGCTGATGCCCGTCGTCACGCCTTCTGCCGCCTCAATGCTCACGTGAAAAGCCGTGTGAAAACGGCTCGTGTTATGCGCCGTCATCGGCGGAATCTCCAGTTCCGCAAGCCTTTGCTGCGTCATGGTCAAACAGATCAGACCGCGCCCGTATTTCGCCATGAAGTTCACGTCTTCGGGGGTCACATGCTCCGCAAGCATGCAAAGATCGCCTTCATTTTCACGATGCTCGTCATCCACGAGTATGATCATCTTGCCCTGACGAAGCGTATCAATGGCCTCATCTATCGTTGCTAACATTCCTGATCTCCAAATGCCCTAAAAATCCTCTCCGCATATCAAATGCCGTCTCGCAACGCCCCGAACGCCAAGTGGATCTTTAGCAAAATCCCGCCTCGCGAAGCCTCTCAAACGTCAGCGAAGACGGCTGCGGCTCTATATCACTTTGTTTTGCGCCCTGACAAGCAAGCAGTTTTTCGACATATTTCCCCAGAATATCGACCTCGATGTTCACGACATGCCCGACAGCGAGAAACTCGGCTGCAAGCATGGCCTGCGTATGCGGAATGACCATGATCTCGAACGTTCCGGCACTCACACGGTTGACCGTAAGAGACGCGCCATCAAGCGTTACAGAGCCCTTTTCGACGATATATTTCAAAATATGCGCTGGCGCTTCGA
>JAFZFY010000335.1 GCA_017555665.1 Pseudomonadota bacterium
ATCCACGAATATCAGAATGGCCAAATGTCGGGAACTGAAAACCAAAGCTCATTCAATGTCCTCAAAGGACATTGAATGAGGAAACAGCTAATCCAAACAAATAAGACGTAAGGCTTGACAACGGTCACTACATATCAGAGACGTGTCGTGACACGTCTCTTGCGCTCCGTATGCCGCAGGCATAGGCGCGGCCCGTATATCATTCGGGCTTCATCGTCGGGAAGAGGATGACGTCGCGGATCGATTCGGATCCGGTCAGGAGCATCACAAGGCGGTCGATACCGATGCCTTCACCGGCGCAGGGCGGCATGCCGTATTCGAGCGCACGCACATAGTCGTCGTCCATCGGGTGGGCTTCGTCGTCGCCTTCGAGTTTTTTCTCGATCTGGTCGAGGAAACGCTGGCGCTGATCGAGGGCGTCGTTGAGCTCATTGAACGCGTTGCCGAGCTCGAAGCCGCTCACGAAGATTTCAAAGCGGTCCACATAGTTCGGATCCTGCTCGTTGCGGCGCGAGAGCGGGGAGACGCTGGCAGGATATTCATAGACGAATGTCGGCTGGATGAGGGTTTCCTCGACTTTCTGGTCGAAGATTTCCATGATGAGGTGGCCGTCCGATTTGTGCTTGATGTCGTCATCGCGCATGGGCTCGGGCAGGTGGCGTACGGTTTCTTCAAGGAACGCGCGATCCGCGAGTTTGTCTTCGCTGACGTTAAGGGCTGCTGCCACGCCTTCGCGGACGCGCAGACGGCGCCATTCGCCGTCGAAATTGATGGTGGCGCCGTTGTACTCAATCTGGCGCGTGCCGCACACTTCGTCGCAGAGATACTGCACGAGCTGCTCGGTGAACGCCATCAGCACGCGGTAGGTGCCATAAGCCATATAGAACTCGATGGTTGTGAACTCGGGGTTGTGCTTGCGGTCAAGCCCCTCGTTGCGGAAGCAGCGGTTCATCTCGAAGACGCGTTCAAAGCCGCCCACGACAAGGCGTTTGAGGAACAGTTCGGGGGCGATGCGCATATACATGTCGTGGTCAAGCGCGTTGTGGTGCGTCTTGAACGGGCGCGCGGTCGCGCCGCCGGCCTGGATCTGGAGCATCGGGGTCTCGACTTCCAAGAAGCGGTTGCGCACCATGAACTCGCGGATCTTCTGCGTGATCAGCGAACGCTTGTAGAACGTCTCGCGCACGTCGTCATTGACGATGAGGTCGAGATAACGCTGGCGATAGCGCGCCTCGGTGTCGGTCAGGCCGTGGAACTTCTCGGGAAGCGGGCGAAGGCTCTTGGTGAGCAGGCGGACCATCGACACGCGGATAGCGAGGTCGCCTTTTTCGGTGATGAACAGCGGACCTTCGGCGGCAACGAAATCGCCCATGTCGAACTTCTTGTATGCCGCATACGCTTCGTCGCCGATGATGTTGCGGTTCACGAAGAGCTGGATCTGGCCGCTCTGGTCCTTGATGTGCGCGAACGAGCATTTGCCCATCACGCGCATGCTCATGATGCGGCCCGCCACCTTGCACTGAACATTCAGCGCTTCGAGCTCTTCGCGCGATTTGGAGGCATAGTTTGCGCGCAGGTCTGCCGCATGATCTTCGGGCATGAACCCGTCGTTCGTGTAGCCGAGCTTGCCTTCGGCATTGAGCGCCTTGATCTTGTCAAGACGGCCTTTCATGATCTGATTGTAGGTCTCGGCGACATACTGGTCGTTCGAGGGGGGAAGCATATTCTTGATTTCTTCTGCCATGATGTGCCTGTTTCTTATGTGAAAAGCCCCCTCGCCTGGGGGGAGAGGGGGATTGAGTGAGTGAGGTTAGTTGTCCTTCTTATCCGTCAGCGTCGGGTCGCCTGCGCCGTTCGAGAACAGCAGATAACTCGTGATGAAATCATCGAGGTCGCCATCGAGCACGGCCGCCGTGTTCGATGTCTCGCAGTTCGTGCGGTGGTCTTTGACCAGCTGATAGGGATGCAGCACATAGCTGCGGATCTGGCTGCCGAAATTGATCGCGCTCTTGTTCGAGTTGATTTCGTCGAGCTTGGCTTCCTGTTCACGCAGCTGTTTGTCATACAGACGCGCGCGCAGGATCTTCATGGCCATGTCGCGGTTGGAGTGCTGCGATCGCTCGTTCTGGCAGGTCACGACGATGCCGGTCGGGAAGTGCGTGATTCGGATGGCAGACGAAGTCTTGTTGACGTGCTGGCCGCCCGCGCCGCTCGAACGGTAGGTGTCGATGCGGATATCCTTTTCATTGATCTCGACATGAATCGAGTCGTCGATTTCCGGATACACGAAAACGCTCGCGAAAGACGTGTGCCTGCGCGCATTGGCGTCAAAGGGCGATATCCTGACAAGCCTGTGCACGCCGCTTTCGGCTTTGAGCAGACCGAACGCATATTCGCCGCTCACTTCAAACGTCGCGCTCTTGAGCCCGGCTTCGTCGCCCGGCTGCTCATCGACGATTTCCACGCCGAAACCTTTGCGCTCGCAGTATCGCAGCATCATCCTATAGATCATGCTCGCCCAGTCCATCGCTTCGGTGCCGCCCGCGCCCGGGTTGATCGATACGATAGCGTTGCCCTTGTCGTTCGGGCCGCTCAGCATGCGCCGCATCTCAAGTTTACGGATGCCCTTCTCGGCATCGTCAAGTTCGGGGATCGCCTCTTCCGCAAGCGATGCATCGCCTTCCTCTTTGGCAAGCCCGATCAGCGTGTCGGCATCATCCAGGCGACGAAGCTCTGCCGCCATCGTGTCCACGATCGTCTGATAGTTGCCTTTCTCCTTCATCAGATTCTGGGCGCGTTCCGTATCATCCCAAAATCCGGGCTCCTGCGACTCTGCATCCAGGCGCTCGACTTCCTCTTTGGCGTGATCTACGTCAAAGATACCTCCTGAGCTCTTCATAACGAGCTCTCAGATCATTCAGTCTTCCAACGATTTCCGCAATTTCCATAGCTGTCTCCTTATCTAAAGGCCTCAAAAAAAGGCGGCGTTATTTAACAACCTCCTCTAGGCGCAAACCCTTGATTTATCTACACTTCATCGACTTCAAAGTCAACAACTGTTCGATATAGAAACGAACATTTCTCAAACCTTTATATATCAACAATTTCTACACTTTAGTTGTTCGATATGTTGTTCGATATTGATATGTTGTTCGATATTGGCTGTTTAGTATTTTGGTGAAGTTCCGCTTGAAATCAAGGATTTGTAAGATTCCTGAACATAACGGTATTTGTTCGTTTTGGTTCAGGAATCTTGTTTTACAAAATTCAAAAACTGGTGTTGGTCAGCACATCCTGCCCGGCCTCGATGACGATCCTGTCGATCTCATCGCTGTACCGCTCCATGAGCCAGTCCGGATATGTGTCGCGCGCATAGACCGGCAATGCCTGATCGCTTTTGGTCTTGCCGTATGCAAGCGTCACCTTACCTTTGCGGATGCCGAAGTATCGCTGCGGCTTTTCGGATGTGCCGAAATACGGCACATCACGGATCGGCACGCCTGCAGACGGACGCACCATCTGCACTTTGTGGATCGTGCGCCAGCCGCCTTCGCCGAAGATGCGGAATGCTTCCGTCGTCGGCTGCCAGGCGTTCACGGGCGCATCAAAGCCTTTCACACGTCCGGCGTTCGGCGCGGTGCCATAGATCGTCAGCGATGTGCCATCTTTGGAATTGCGCACGCCGAACATGCGCTTGACCGGCTTGTCTAGGAATGGCGACGCGCCAGCGATGTTCTTGACGAACCGCTTGATGCGCTTGTTCGCTTCGCGCTGCCATTTGCGCACCAGCTTCTTGTCCTGGCTTATCTGGGCATACAAGTCCTCAAGATCGCTCACGGCAGATCCTCCAAGCGCATGATCAGGGCAATACAGCTCTGTGAATCCGCTTGCGGGATATCATTGAGAAGCAAGAACTGGTTTTTGTTTGTAAACGTAACCTGCGTAAGACTTCCAACAGTCGTTTCGAATGATCCACCATTTGACTTTGCGATATACAGGCGGTAATCCGATGTAGATGTGGGAAGCTTTTCACCTGCATGGCATTGATCACTATTAAACGTCATGATCTTTTCAATGTAAACAAGCGCGATACCGCCAACAGGAATCGTTGTTGTCGATCCTGACCTTTCAGGTGTAATTCCATTAATTACGCCGTCAACCGTAATATTTTTCGATACGCTGATGTTTTTATTCGCAGTGATATCGGATGTAAATGTTGTTGCGCCATCAAATCTCACAGCGGTATCAAACACCGTATTGACATATACGTAAAATCCACCAGTTCCATAATCACAGGCTATCTTGATATAGCTTGCGCCATATATACTCGTATTGAAACTTAAATAGGTGTTTGAAACGGCGTTGCCACCTGAATCAAGCATCTTATTCTCGAATTTAATACTTGATGTTTTTGGATAGTGGTATTTTCCAGACCCATCATAGTCATAATCATCGTACTCGTATTCAGCCTTGATCTTTAAATCACCAGAACCGCTGAATATCGTATTACCGAGGACTGCAAGTGTTGTGGAGGCACTTTCGAGATATTCTTGCTTATACGGAATATTCAGTTGTCCTGTGTATGCCTTGTTCCAAGGCTTATCCTGGGTTCCGAGTTTTGCTGATGAATTAGATATCACGCATCCTGCGTTAAGCACGATTTCAGATGGGTCTTCGGAACTTATCAATTCGATGGTTGCCTGTCTGCTGCTATTCTGAGTCCGAAGCCTGACATATCCGCTTGAATCCTCAACCTTGCTCACGGTCAAAAACTGAGTGCTCGGGATGGTCATCCCGCCATTTCCGATGATTTCATTGGAAAAAGCCTTCGTGCCCTTGATCGTCTGATTATCACCAGCATCCGCATGCCCGTCAGCGTGTGTCGTCACGGTGCGTTCCTTCAGGCGTTCGAAGTCGCCAAGCGATACATTCGCAGCCGAATTCACCGAAACATCATCGTTGCCATTGATATATAGATTGAAAGACACCTGAATGGATGTCTTTAAATTGCCTTCGGCCGGAATATAAATACTCGCAACGGGATCGGATTGCGCCAACACGACAACCGCATCCGCATCCGACTGTGTAGACAGGCGCGCCGTGATGGCAACCGTTTTAACGGTGACTGCGCTGGGCTGATTTGAATATTCGGCAATGATCCTGCATACATTTCCTGTCGCAGAGGTCGTCTTGATGATGCCGTCAGCCGCCGTCAGCGACGTTTTCTGCACGTTCACAAGTTCGGCATCATCCATGTATGATGTCGATGACAACGCCGCTACAAACACGATATCGTTCGCGCTTGATGCCTGCGCAACCAGATTCCGACCTGCCGTCGTCAACACTCGATTATGAAATTCACTTGTCATGCCATCGCCCTCTTACATGATGCTCGCGTTGGATGCGTCCCAGCCAAGCAAAAAACCAACTGTGGAAGAAGTCGCCTGTTTCATCGCAACGAAATTGCCGCTTTGGAATGTTGCTCCGACATTCTGGCACACGCCTGCGGAAACCTGACGGATAATATCTGTGTCGAGAAATCCTTTACAGCCATTCCCATCGCCATCCACGCCGCCATCAATACAGGATGATGACCAGCTCGTGTACGTCGCGCCAACAAAAACAGCATTATATCTCGTGTCTGTCGGGGATTGTGTAGATGTCCTTAAGCTCGTACTGCAAATGCCATAAGGCATGCCATAACGATTCATGTCTACATATATCGACGAATCACTTGGAATTTATAATGAGCCATCGGATTTCGAGAATGATATGCCATATGTCATCGTTCCATTACTTGAAAGCGATGAGCAGCTTTCGATAGACTCTTCATTTGAGTAATCATTCAGCACACCACCGATTGTATGCGTATCACCTGCCGTAATCGTTGATTTAATGATGTCTCCAATGATGCTCCAATTCCAATGTGTTGCATCAGATCGTCGCTCAAATGCGATAATCTGAGTTCCCTTTATCGCAAAACCAAACTGGAATGTTTTGCCGACGAGATTGGATGAGTACTGATCTGTATATCTTGTATAAACGAGAGAATAATATGAAGTATTGTAGTTTGAATCATATCCATCCTGTTTACAATGCGCGGCCATGATTGCTGTGCAATCTGTCGTGATACAGTCAGGATCACAAACGTCATATACGCCAAAGCCAGTCCTGGCAAACGCATGAGCCATTGACTGTCCGCATCCGACATAATAATTACCAAGCACGCTTGTTTTAGGAAGATACAGGCCATACGAGTAATATGTTGAAGGATTTGAATAATCCGCATAGCTGTTAAATCCGCTATACGTGAGAATGCAGTATTCCGAGTGATCTGTATTCTTGCATCTAAAGAACGTCACGAATGCAGGGTAATTTCCGGCAGAGTCAACGCTCGTCGGGTGAATATCCTGAATGTAGATGTCATCACCTAAATACGATTCCGTCATTTCGTCGTATAGGGACGTTTGGACGCTTTCCCATCCAGCGCCGCCAAAGCTCGTTTCCTCTCGTGCCGCAGCTGCCATGAATGCCTTGCACCTTGCCAGATGCACCGCCAATGCCCATGATCGCACTGTCGCTCCATTCCCGCTCGCATCATAAGCAAGATCGACCTGTTCGTAAATATAACCGCCTGCCGCCATAATTCCTCCTTACATAACTCCATAGTCACCAAGACCGACATCGATAAGCCCGCCGTGTATCAGCGACGGATAGCCTGTTGCACCTTGTTCCATCACGCCTGTTTCGCTGTCAGAGCTCGATCCCATCAGCCCGTATGTCATGCCGACCGGCTCTGGTATGTCCGGGTATTCGCAAAGACAATCCGTGTCATACAGGACGAGCACATCGCCGCTGGCTGCGCCTGCGGCTGTCTCAAATGTGCCTTCGTAGTAGAATGTGATGCCGTCTGGAATCGTCGTCGTATGCCCAAGCGCTTCCAGGCATTCATTGAAGCGCCTGAATCCGATCTCCGTGCTGAATGCGAAATTGTCACCGACGCTGACGCGGTAATGATAATCTTCGTCCAGATCATCCTCTACTGTCGTGGCATCCGTCTCGAACACGGCATTGACCATGACGCGAAGCGCCTCGCAAGTGCCCGCCTTGCGCGTCCACAGGCTGTCCTGCAAGATGATATTTTCGCGCGTCGATCGCGTCAGTTCCGGATAGTAGGGGATGACGCCCAGATCTTCGGCAATCTGTGCAAGCTCATCGTCACGACATGCCGACAGCGCGCCTGCAGATGTCTCGCATGGCAGCGCATTGCATCGGCTCGCTAAATGCCTCACCACCTCATCAATCGCGCCGCACAGGCTCGCCATAAATTCATTCTGCGCGAAGCGCGGCAAAAGCTCATAAGACCGGCAATCAGACAGTCGCATACTGCACCTCGTAATTCACAATGATGATTTCTGTCTTTGCGGCAGGCACATAGTTATGCGCCGGATTGTCGATCGCGACATATTCCGTTTTGACGCCGTTCGCATCTGGCGTCTGGCATCGGCGCGCAAGCTCCGACAGGCTGAATGCCATGCCCAGATGCGCTTTCAATTCCGCAAAATAGGCATCGGCATCGGATTCGAACTTCGCGCGCCCAGAAACGGCATTTTTCGCCGACAGCCCGACCGTAAACACCGGCGACAGATGGGTCACGCCGGCACCAGTTACAACAATCTCGTCGCAAACAGGCTTCCAGTCCGCTGCCGTCAGCGCTTGCATGACGCGCGTCTTCACATCGACATGCTCGATTTCAGGATCATCCGTCAGCACATACACATTCGCCGTGCCAGGCACATAGCTGCCATCCGTATAGCGCAGGCAGTAGGCATCGACGACGCGTCCGTCAGCCGACTTCGCGCGCTGTTCATAAGCCGTCGCAGGCCCGCCCACAGACACGCCAGACCGCTTCTCGATGATATAGGCGCGATACGCCTCATCGCCCGCATCCGTGTCCGGAAATTCATCCTTTGCGCCGCCAGTCACGCCGATATTCGATACGCTCTCGACTTCGGCCAGCGGCGTCACGATCTCCGTGATCGCGCCGATCTCGATGTTGTTTTCATCCAGGACATTCTCGTTGCCATAGCCGACAAACAGCACGGTGCCGCCGCCAGCTTCAAGCGCCGTCGTTTCCGATGGCGTGAACTGGATCCCGTTGTCATCGGCAATCAGAAATTCACCGGCAGTCAGCGTCACAGCCGCCGATGTCACGACCGACACCAGGCACGACGCATGAATCGGCGCTGGCCGTTCAATATCGAACGTCTCGCCAAGCGCATTCAGATAGTCGCCCGTCGCCGTCGCCAGATACCGCTGTTTGGCCTGCGCGTTGAATTTCTGCACCAGAATGCCGAAAATATACGCGACCACCGTTGCGATCGCGAACTCATCCGAACCGATCTGCAAGTCCTTGCCTGTTTCTGTTTTGTACGTCTGCTTGATCAGCTCAAACACGCTCTCTGTCAATACATCATTGATAAACTCCATCATTCGCCCTCCAGCCTGATCTGATAGGTGCCGTCAATCATACGGATTTCGACCGCGCGCACCTCCGGATACCACCGCGCCAGTTCCTGCGTGATCTGCGCCTTGCGCACATACCCGACCTGATCCGTCACGGCCCCCAGACCGAACGACCGGAACAGGCAATGCTCGCCCTGTCTGCAGTTCAGCATGTTCACAATGCATTGACCTGTGTTCATTTCCACCTCCTAAAACAGCGAATATTCAGCCTTGACGCGCTTCTTTTTCGCCTCCGGCGTATAACTCTCGGTCAGTTCAAGCGACACCTGCACGGCAGACACGATATCCACCGCATCGAGCGCGAACGAAAACGAAACGCCGCGCACGCAAAACTTGCCCTCACGCGCCTCATTCCAATACAAATCGCCCGTCTGCCCGGCGAGTGCGCTGAAATCATCGACCACGTCAAAAACATTGAGCTCGGGCATCAACGCACTTCGCGCGATCTGCAAAGTTACGGTCGCCGTCCGCGCTGTCTTTTTTCGGCGACGCACAATCGACTGCGGCCGCTTCGAGTAGTCGTTTGCATACCGCTGGTCGAGCTGCATGCCGTCGCCAATCGAGATTTGACCAGTCCCAACAAATTCAAGCTGATTCTGTTCGTCGATATAAAAACCGTTTTTCATAAATCCTCTTTGGCGCGGCTATTGGCCTGCGGCCAATACGCCTTGCGCGTGCGGCTATTGCATACGCCGCACAAATATATGTTTACATCGGCGTCCCCGTTGTCATGGCTGTGGTTGCCGCAGAGCCGGAAGCCGCAGCCCCCACAATGGCCGCAGCATCCGAAGCAGATACCGACACAACCTGATGTACATGGTTTTGCAGTGACACGGAGGTCGCGATCACATCCCCAGCCGTCGCCTTGATATTCCCCGTGGTCGATTGAATATCTTTCGTCACATCGAGCTTGTCCTTGAGCGCGGTTGCACCATTGACCGTCAGCGTCTTTTGAATCTCGATATCGGCGTTAAAGAAGTACCCGAAATCCGCGTCATCCTTGCCGAACATGGCAAAGCCGCGCCCCGTGACTTCATCCAGGCATCCCCACACGACCGCATCTGTCGCGATATTGCACTGGTTCGGCCGAAGGTATGGCGGCAAAAACAGCGTGCCCTTGATCGCCTCGTTCATCTGCGATTTGACCTTGGCCATAAATGCCGCGCCCTGCGCATCCTCGCCAGTCAGATCGGTCACGATATAGAATCCAAACTGCATCACGTCCTCCACACAAAAAAGCCATCCATGTTCATACACGGATGGCCACAGGACGTGCGCAAATGCGTCCGCTAAACGACAGAATGCACTTCAAGCCGCATCACGTTCGACACATAATCCATGATGTAGTAATCGACCAGCCCGGTCACGTCGCCCGTGTCCTTGGGGATGCTCACCTGCGAATGATGCCGTATCTCGCTGTTCAGATCGCCCGAAACGACAAGCGCGTTCGCCTTGTACCGCGTGAATTTCAGGCATTCCGTTGCCCACTTTGTTTCCTCTGACCTGAACACGGCATCGACTTTAGGCAGTTCGCCTTTCTCGTCGCCTGCGGTGACCTCATGCTCGCCATCGCGCCAGACGATGCCCGAAGTCACCTCGTCCATGCCGTCTTCCTCGATGGTCAGCCCCTCAAGCGTCGCTTGCGACGTGACAGAATCCGGCAAAAAGGCGAACGTCACTTTGCCCAGATGCGCGGACACGACAAAGCCTGCCGATTGCTGAAGCGCTTCGAGCGCCGCCATTGGCGTGTCATTGAGCTGATAGTGATCCACATGGCCATTGACCTGTATGTCTGCCGTCATGCCGAGCGTGTCACACAGATGTTTGAGGATATCCGACAAGTCGCAGTCCTCGAAAGTCTCCGTGACCGTCTGATTGGCTGCCTCGGTGAAGATCGATCCGGATATCTGCAAGACGCCGTTCGTCATGTCTGCCCAGATGATGTGATAGGTCACGTCGCCCAGAGGCAATCCGAGCGTCACGGTGGCCGTCTTTTCATCCAGAAGGTCGTTCAAAAACGCTTCGCGGTTGATGTTCGAGCGATCCGCGCCCAGACATACCTCAATTTCGCACGCATTCGGTGTCACATTGAGTTTCGAGACCGCTGTGCTGTCCTGCACGACAAGCGTTTTGCCGTTCACGGTGAGCGAAATCTTGGGCAAAGTCGGGCTTTCGGCATCAAATTCGAGCGTGCGCTGCCGTACGACTTCCTTGACGCATTCCACGCCGCTCAAGACGATGTCGCACGCGATCGAAAGCGGTGCCGAACTGGACAGATCGGTCACGCGCGTCGTGTTCTTGTTCGTCAGCGCGAACTTCAGTTCGGGATAGAGCGGATAGCCGCCCAGCGTGACCGCGCCTGACTCGCCATCGGTGGCCACCGAAAGGCCGTCAAGCACGCCG
>JAFZFY010000336.1 GCA_017555665.1 Pseudomonadota bacterium
CGCCCGTTAAAGACGTGCGGACCGCGCGTCTTTACCAGGCTGCGCGCATACGCCGCTACCCCCTCGTCTATTTGCAATGCATGCATCCCAAACAGCCTTGAAATCTATACCTGGCCGTGACGCGACTCGCCGTGACCCGCAAGCCCTGATCACGACACCACAGGATTTGCGGCGCGTATTGGCGAAAGCCAATAGCGGCGCGCTCCCATCCGTGACGCTTCATTCCAGTATTGTTACTTTTTTTCGCGCTAAGATTGAAAAAAATCCAATAATGAGTAAAAAGACAACCACTAGTCTGCTCAGGGATTTTTAGTCTGTTCAATCCCTGAATCTATCTTTGCTCCGAGGAAACCTATGAAAAAAATTGTATTATTTGCAGCCGCGACGCTGATGCTCGCCGGTTGCGCCGAATCATCGAATCAGGAAACATGCGGTTACGGCCACATGGGCACCAATGGCGAATGTGTATGCGACGTGGGGTATTCGCATGATATCAACGGCGTATGCGTATCGTCGACCACGCCGCAACCGGAGGATCCTTCATGCGGATACGGTCAGCTTGTCAACGGCGCATGCTCGTGCATGTCAGGCTACAAGCAGGACAGCGAAGGCAAATGCACAGTGAGTGATCCGGGAAGCACCACGCCCACTACGCCAGATAAATGCCAGGTCACATTCCAGTACATCAACAAATACACCTGCAAGGCAACAGGCGGCGACAACGACTGGAATGTCTATCTTTTCGGCGAGATGAACGGCTGGACCCCGGCAGATGGCGCATCCATGATGAACGCCGATGCCAACTGCACGCGCTCGATCACGATCGACATCCAGAAAGGCCAGCAGCTCAAATACAAATTCTATGTCGATGGCTGGGGAGAAGACAGCTACAAGGCTGACCCGAGCAAGTCCGTTGACGATGACGGCAACAACCAGATCAGCGGCGAATGCGGCGCCACATACACCTATGTCGAAGTAGCTCCCGGTGACGATCCCAATCCGCCGCAGCCCGGCGAATGCCTCACGACCTTCAAATACTATAATGTTTATACAAACACAGGTTCCGGCGGCGCGGCAGATTTCAAGGTCCACCTCGTCGGCGAGTTCAACGGCTGGGAAAAGAACGATTCCAACTATACGATGAACTCAGACGGCAACGGCTGCCATACGATTCAGGTCAAATTTGACGAGGGATCAAGCACCAAGTACAAATTCCATGTCGAAGGCTGGGAGAACCAGGAAACAGGCAATGATGACGGCTGGATGTCGGATCCCTACAATACCGAGTATGATAATGATGGCAATTCGACCGCATACATTGCTTCGTGCGGCATGACGTTTGGCGGTTGCCCGGGCAGCAACGGCGGTACAGTGACCCCTCAGCCCACCCCCTGCACGGGCGATGGCTGCAATCCCACGCCCACTGTGTGTGAAGGTGACGGCGGCAATGCTACCATCAATGTCACCAATCCCAATGCCAAGGTGAACAGCATCAAGGTTGAAGGCCTCAACATCACGATCGACCTCAAGGGCTCCCCCTCGAACGTCAGCGGCGGTGTCAATCCCCAGACCAACGGCAACACGATTACAGATACCGTGCCCGAAAATGGCAAATACACTTACTTTGCCAACGTCGACGGTCAGGACATCTATATCCCTGTCTGGGTCGAATGCTCGCAGTTCGACTGGCATGATGCCATCCTGTACTTCGCGTTTACAGACCGCTTCGTCAATGGCGATCCGAACAATGACGGCAAATCCGGCACAAGCAACGACGAATCCGACTGGTACGGCGGCGACTTCAAGGGTCTGACCAAGAAAGTCAACGAAGGCTATTTCGATCAGCTCGGCGTGAACACGCTGTGGATCTCGTCCGTGAGCATGAACACGCAGAAAGTGAGCTGGGGCACGGGCAATGACTCGATGCACAGCTATTCGGCATATCACTCGTACTGGCCGATCTCGGCGTTCATGACCGATTATAACAAGGGCGATTTCGGCGACATCAAGCCGTTTGAACCGCATTTCGGCAACGAAGCCGACCTCAAGGAACTCGTCGATGCCTGCCATAAACGCGGCATCCGTGTCCTCGTTGACTTCGCAGCCAACCACGTCCATTCAGACAGCCCGATGCTCAGCAAGCATCCCGACTGGTTCAACGACAGCGGCAGCCCCCGTCTTTGCGACGACAACAACAACTGGGACAACTACTCGGAAAAATGCTGGTTCTCGAAGGATCTGCCCGATATCAACTACGACAATGCAGATGCCCGCAAGACGATGGTCGACCATGCGGTATGGCTCATCAAAAACACCAATGTCGATGGTTTCCGCGTCGATGCAGTCAAACACATGAACATCCAGTTCATCAAGGATCTGCGCGCCGCTGTTGAACAGCTCTATGCCAACTCCGGCATCATGTTCTATATGGTCGGCGAGACCTTTACAGGCGACAAGGTCCTGCTCAACAAATATATCGGTGACGACCTGCTCCATGCGCAGTTCGACTTCCCGCTCTACTACAAGATCGGCAACGTCCTTCGCGGACACGGCCTGTACGATGCCATTTACAACGGCCAGAGCGGCTACAAAGCCGAGTTCAAGTCTGACCTGATGGGCACGTTCATGGGCAACCACGACGTGGCGCGCGCCATCTCCGTTGCCGCCGGCCAGAACGAGAACAAATGGGGGCACAACGACACGCCGACCGACTGGACGCCCTACAACCGCATGATGGCAGCCTGGATGATCCTCCTCACGCAGCCCGGCGTCCCCCTCATCTACTACGGCGATGAATTTGGCATGCCCGGCTCGAACGACCCCGACAACCGCCGCATGATGATGTTCGGTGACCAGCTCAACGAACAGCAGAAAGCCATGCTCGGTCTTGTTCAGTCGGTTGCCAATATCCGCCGTGGCCACAAATCCCTGAGCCGTGGCGAACGCCAGATGATGGGCGTGCCCATGGGCGTGAGCGACAACACGACGGTCTGCTACAAGATGTCGTACAATGGCGAGAGCATCATCGTCGGTATCGGCATGGAAGCAAGCGGTGCCGGCATCGGACGCTGCACACTGGATCAGAACTACAATCTCAAGAACCTCTTCGACGGCTCCGAGACATCGGCAAACGAGCTTGATCTGTCACAGAACAAATTCCAACTCTGGCTCGTGAAATAATAGATCCGCGTTCTGTTCGGGCCGCTATGGGGGCTTTGCCCCCATACGCGCCCCAAAGCCGCTATGGGATGACATCCCATACGCGGCTTTTTATGTGGGTCTAGGGCGTGTCCCCCCATGCCCAAAGTGCTGGTGAAACAAATATCACAGAGACCATTATTCACACATCTTTGTCTCTTTATTACACATGCCATCGCACTTCGTTAATTCCAAACCTGTAGCGTGCTTCGTTTCTTGATCACATATTATTTTGACAGATGCCTGACTGACTTCAGCATCATCGCCATTTTGAGAATAATTACACTCATAGAATTGATTTTCTATAAGTCGTGTACAGTCCTCATCCTTATCATATCTAAGCTTTCCCCCATCTATCTTATAGCCATCTGCAGTACAAACAACCACTCTAAAAAACACAGTAGAATCCTCGATTGATGTCGTGGTGCCATCCTCATTTATCTGCAGTATATGCGATGGTGGCAGTTTTAATAATGAAAGATCACCTTCTTTATTACATTTATCATCTATACAACCGGCATCAAAGAAAGGCTGTTCAACAAGACATGCGCCCTTACATGCTTCTATTTTAACCCATGTATTCTTCTCACCATCATTCGTGCATCTCATGAGGGTATCGCCATCGCAAGAATATGTCCTCTCTGTACATTCCTCATTCTCATCGTCCCCGGTGCAGCCAAATACACAGAATGAAAGTCCCAAAAGCGCCATACAAACTACTTTTTGGATTCTATTCATAGAATGTGAATATAAACGAATGTATCCCTGCATGCTCCAAAATCTCCTTTCAAAGTAAAATCCCCTTCATAGCCTATTTTCCTGAAGGGGAGGCGGGAAAGCATCTTTCTTTTGGCACAAAAGAAAGATGCTTTCTCAGAAAACTAAACTAAAATGCCGTTACTTGCAGATTTCTGCGCCAAGTTCCTTCGGAAGCGGAATATTCACTGTGTCATTCGGACCGCCAGATATCTTGCACGTAGCCGAAACCCATTCATCCCCCAGAGATTCCACGAGCTCACGCGCTTCATTCATCGTCAGCACAGCCTTCTTCTCATCATTATACTTAAAGGCAGAAGCCGTCGTATCTACAGGCTTGCCCTGACCGATGATATTGGTATGCCCGTTGACCCAGTAATAAGAATTCTTAACGGACAGGCTGCCGCCATAAATGATGCCGCCGAAAGCGCCAACAGCATCCGTGCCACCAGAAGCCGTTCCCGTCGCATACACCGCGCGCACCGAGTTATTGCCGATATTGAAGTGACCGATCGAACCACCGACATGATCCCCGCAAGTCACATTGCCTGTCGAAAAACCATTCGTCATATTGGAATTTGAATTCAATACGCCAAACAAACCGCCCGCATAAATCCCCTTGGAAGTACCAAAGACGTTGCAGGTCACTTTGCCAAACGCGCCAATATTCTTGAGCGTATTCGTATAAATCTCGCCAATGGCACCACCGACACGCCCATAACCGCTCACATCGCCCTTTGCATACAGATTTGTAATCGTTGACCCGACTGTTCTGCCGACTGCGCCACCGACATAATTGGAATTGATCGTATTACCGGCGACATCCCCCTCAGCCCGAGAATCAGCAAGCGTTGAGTTCTGCATATAACCAATCAACCCGCCGACATAACTGCCATCTGAATTGACCTTTCCTGTCGCATAAACGTTAGTAAACTTATTGTTATTATCCACAAAACCAGCAATGCCGCCGACATAATCATTCGTGCTCGTCACATTCCCTGTGGCGTAGCTACTCTTGATCTGAGACCCAACGGCATACGCATAACCGATCAAACCGCCGCAATACAGGCTTTTGCACTCAACATCGCCCGTTGCAAAAGAATCTTCAATCGTACATGCCGAACCTGAGTCACATAACGTACCGACAAGACCACCAACGCCTTTAATCTGATAGCTGCTCAACACATATTCTTCCTTGATCGCTGTCGAAGCATGGCTTTTTGTCACAGAGACATTGTTTCGCATAATGCCGACCAGACCACCGATGGATGATTTGCCCGCCGGAGACGTAATATTTATTAAGCCAGTCGCTGTTGAATTCGAAATCTTTGTTCCGTCAGCACCATATCCGACAAGCCCACCATACGTGCCATTCCACGGCCCTGTTGCATGCGGAACCATTTCGATATCCGCAGAACAGTGGTCAATCGTATTATTGATAGAATAAGCCACCACACCGGCGCAGTCATGTGTAAACGGATGAAGTGTACCGCTGGCAGAAACATAAGAAATCGTTGAACCGTCAGCACGTCCCACAGCAATGCCCGTACCGTAATAACCCGTATTCGTTCCCTTGACCTTAGAATACGCCAGCTCTGAATTCGTCGCATAACCGATCAGGCAACCATTCCAATAAGTACTGCCAGTATTCGTCATCGTGATATCGGCATTAAAATCATAGAAATTGGACGAATTCACGGTCCCAAACAGGCCGTTGTTACCGCCTGCAGCAGTAAAAGTGCCCTGAAGTTTCTTGCCGTTTCCGAGGAATATGCCGTTCTTAAAGGGATTGGATGAAGTTCCGACTGGAATCCAAGAGGTCTGGTTTCCAAACACAAGATCATCTACGATGATATAGGCATTATTCTTATTGTCTGCATCAGGGAAAACGCGGCCAGCATTGATTGCATCACGCATATCAAAAAATGCGCTCTCCGTCTTTATGCAATAAGCTTTGATTTCGCGGTCATTAACCGTTGTTGTAATATATCCCTTATTATCACATTTAGTTTTATCAATGGTACAGAAACCATTCACACACTCAGCATTTTCGGCACATTTACGCCCGCAAGCACCGCAGTTATTCTTATCACTGCTGCTATCAATGCATTTATTATTGCAAAACGTCATATTTTCTTCGCAAGTATAATGGCATTCACCCGCAATACACTGTATCGTTGACGCAAAATCATCCTGACAGACATTTCCACATGTGCCACAGCTTTCAGGCGAAGCGAGATCAGACTCACAGCCGTTGGACAGATCTTCATCACAATCGGCATGCGTCTCATCACAGGTCAGTTTACAAGTCCCGTTATCACACACGCCGCTGGAAATACCGGTCAGCGAGGAACAATCAAGCCCCGCGCTCTCCCCCGAACAACCGCAATACTTCGTACTCGTCTTGGGGTCTGTACAAATAAAGGCATCACCAACTTTGCATTTCGTCTGACTGTCATCCGTGCATTTACATTCCCCCATCTGGCAGGAAAGGCCCTCACCGCAAACAGCAAATCCATCACATGCCTCAGTTGCACCGCAATAATCTGGATGTGACTGAGGATCGATGCAGTTGCCATTGCAATCTACAAGCTTGCCACAGTCTATGCTACACGATCCTTCATTGCATTTTTCATCATTGCCGCACTTAAAGCTTTCCCCACAACCGCCGCAATTATTCTTATCAGAGTTCGTGTCTACACAGCTTCCGTTGCAAAGGATCTGTCCCTCCTTGCACAAAGATTTACATTCTCGATTTATACAAACCTCATTATTCTCAACATCACATTTCTTGTAATTATCACATGAGGTACCACACGCTTCATCGCTGTCCAGATTCACACACACCGAGCCGCAAAGATCCTCGCCTGCATCACAGGATAGCTTGCAAGCTCCGCTCATACAATTTTCATGTTCACCACATTTATTACCACAGGTGCCACAGTTTTCATGATCATTGAGCGTATCCTTGCACCCGTCCTCGCAAGGCGTTTCACTCACCTCACAAGCAAGCACACAAGCCCCATCCTTGCATTCCTTCCCCTCTTCACATTTTTCGCCACATACACCGCAATTATCTTTATCTATCTTTGTATTATGACAACCATCTTCACAGGCTTCCTCGCCATTGTCACACACAAATTTACACACAGATTCCACACAGATCCTGCCATCCAAGCATACATGATCACATTCCCCACAATGCTTTGAATCTTTGGTCAGATCCGCGCATGTCGTGCCACATACTTTCTGATTCTCAGGGCATGTCAACGTTTCACTGGGTTTAATCTCACATTTACCAGTCTGCTCATTACAGATCAAGCCTTCCCCACAAGCCCCGCCACAGGGCTCCGGCGCAGTCTGAACTTCACATCTGCCCGTGTTGGCATTACATACCTGCCCTTCCCCACAAACCCCGCCACAGGGCTCCGGCACAGTCTGAACTTCACATTTGCCCGTGTCTTCATTACATACCTCTCCTTCCCCACACGCGCCTCCACAGTCTTTCTTGGCTGTGCTTGACATTCCCGAATCCTCGCTACATCCAAATGCAACCAAAGAAACGAACGCAATCCCTAGGACAGCGAACAGCTTAGATGTCTCATATCTTTTCATAACCATGCTCCTAATTCAAATGTTGCTCATATACATACAAGCAACCAGTCTATAAAACACACCTTTGATATTGTATCATACCCACATCATCTGTCAACTATATATAAATAATCCATCTTTTTTGGTTGGTAACTGTTCAGCCCATCGACGTTTTCTGAAAGTATGGTGGACATTACGGGACAGGCAGTAGGCAGTAGCGGGCAGGCAGTAGTTAGCTGCACAAGGATTCTGGCCCTGAGGAAATATAAGTGTATGATTGCGCATCGGCATGACAGGCGTTGAAACGCTCAAATTTATAGGGCGGCTGAATCGTAACCAAGGTTGTTACTACGCAGCCGATAATCCCCAAATAGTCCCCAGGGCTTTGACGTTTATACCCCCTAGAACTGTACGCTTGCCCCCTTTCAATGCGCCAAAATATACTTCAAAATTAGCGTTTTGTATATCTCCACGCCTGTAAAACAGAGCCTTTTGTAAGACGGCTTTGCGTACCCCGTGCCCCGAGCGGCGATTTGCTTCGCAAATACGCCGCTCCCCCCTCGGCATTTGATCACTTCACGACTGTCTTCAAATCCGCATAAAAGATGCCTCTGGGATTCTCGTTGCCTTCCGTCGCCACCCAGACCTGGTTACCTGTCACGGCAATGCCTTCCGGACGATAGCTCCACTGGTCTTTATTCGCAAGAAGGAGCTTGCCATAGCTGGATGTCGTCGTCACATTGAGCGCGCCCGCATTTCGCGTCGCTGTCAGCAAGAAGTAAAGCTTGCCATCTACTTTTGCCGTAACACCGCCCTGGAGATTTCTTTCACCGGCATACCAAGCGGCATCCGGCTGCGCGACCGTAATATCCTCACCGCCATCTTTCGCTTTGACGGTTTTCAGCTTCCCGCTGTCAGCAAGCGGCCAGCGCACAAGCCTGGCATGGAACTCATCTTTAACATATTCTCCAGCCAGAATATGCGGCCCTTCGCCTTCGTCATACGAAAGATATGAAAATGAAATCTTACATTCAGAATTCGTATTAATCGAATCCGCATTCGAATAGTACGCGCCCGCCTGAGGCAAGACATACGCATAGCCATACGCACAGAATTTGCTCCCGGATTTGCCCAACACGTTGTCGCAGGCATCTGACGTATCGACCTTGAGAATATTGCGCATATCAAACACGCGCAATCCCTTGCTCGAAGAGCTGTCCGCTTCATAAAGATACGGCCACGCAAGCGCGACACCGCTCGCATGATTGGGAATATTCTTATAACTCCCATCTTTTGTCGGCTGTACCAAGAGTATATTGCGATATTTCGGCGCTTTCGAAAGATCATTTGTATCAACAATCGATATTCTCACGCGCTCGTTATTTGTATAATGCCATGAAACAATCGCGAATTTGAAGCCATCCACAGAGCCCACAGTCATGCCCTGCGGAATCCATTTATCCGTTTTGACATCGCCGTCATTCCAGAACCAGCCTTTCTTATAGCCAACCCATGAACCGAAATTGGTCATCAGATAATTATCTGACTGTCCAGTTTCCTTCGTCTTCGTATATTTTTTAGCGAGATCTTTCGTCATGACCTGCATTTCTCGGTTAAAATTCAAATTCTTAACCGAGACAGTTTTCAAGCTCTGTTTGAGCAGATCTGTATATTCCTCGTATGCCGTCCAATAACGGCTGCGAAGAAGAAAACCGCTATAATCCATAGACTTCACGGCACTTGCTTTAGTCGGTCCAGCCTTGCGCATCGGGCACACACATGAATTCTTGACCGTAATGACCTTGGCCGGGCATTTGGCATTCGAGCCATCGCATTTGACATCTTGATCACATTTGCCCGCAGCTTTCTGACACACCGTCGAAGTCGGCTGTTTCGCATCCGCAGGGCAATTCACGGACTGACCATCACACTTCTCCTCCTTGTCGCATACGCCTGCCGACGCACGGCAAACGGTAGATGACGGCTGTTTCGCATCCGCAGGGCAATTCACGGACTGACCATCACACTTCTCCTCCTTGTCGCATACGCCTGCCGACGCTCGGCAAACGGTGGATGACGGCTGTTTCGCATCCGCAGGGCAATCCACAGTCTGGCCGTCACAACGCTCCTCGATATCGCACACGCCTGCCGAAGCACGGCAAACGGTGGATGACGGCTGTTTCGCATCCGCAGGACAATCCACGGACTGACCATCACAACGCTCCTCGATATCGCATACGCCAGCAGATTCGCGGCAAATATGCCCATCCGTCACCGCTTCTGTCACGCACTGCCCATTTCGGCATACATTCACGCCGCAATCATGCAAAGGCCCGTTGCACGATTGCCCCTCTTTGGCTGGCGGGCATTCTCCCGGATCAGGCTCTGGCTGGCCGGGATCAGGCTCCGGCTGGCCGGGATCAGGCTCTGGCTGACCGGGATCGGGCTCCGGCTGACCGGGATCGGGCTCTGGTTGGCCGGGATCGGGCTCTGGCTGACCGGGATCGGGCTCTGGCTGGCCGGGATCGGGCTCTGGCTGGCCGGGATCGGGCTCTGGCTGGCCGGGATCAGGCTCTGGCTGGCCGGGATCAGGTTCCGGCTGGCCGGGATCGGGCTGAGGCTGGTCGGGATCGTAGATGCCTGGATCCGGATCGGGTTCCGGATCGGGATATGGATCCGGCTCTGGCTCAGGATCTGGCCCTGGCTCGGGTTCCGGATCTGTATCCGGGGTAATATCCACCTGATCTGTGTCGAGCAACAGCTGATGTTCCTCCGAGCAACCATACGCAAATTGACCAGCCAAAAGACCTGCGATCAAAACATAAAATGCTTTCGTATCACAAAAATGCTTCATATCCATGTACTCCTGGAGAAATATCCAAAGCAGACACAAATCTATCAGTGAATGCCACACATCGCTGACAGAATTTTAAAGAATATACTTTTGAATGCTTGGTTTCAAGCATCATAATCATATTCCCCAGACGGTTACTGTGCACCCCATAGAGTCATGCGAAAAATCATGCAGGCAACAGATGGCAGTAAGCCGCACAAGGACTTTTGGCCTGAGGAGATATAAGCGTATGACGACACATGAAACCACCGGATGGCTATTCCTAAGAGAGCCTTTTGGAATACCCAAAACTGAGGGTTTCGGATGGTGCCGCAGACGTCATCACGGCGAGTTCCAAAGCACTTCCGTACTTTGGAACTCTAAGAAATCAAAGGCTATCGCCAAAATCTTCGCGGAACTTGCGCGCGATTTTCTCCTGCCAGTCCCCGATCGGAGCAAGACGGCCAAAGAAGAAACGAAGCACTTTAGGCTCCTCGACCCACTTGAGGCCGCCGATAAGCTCGCGGTTGTCGTACAGCCATTTCACGCGATCCGCACAGTATTTAATCTGCGAAAGCGTGAAAACACGGCGAGGCACTGCAAGGCGAAGAAGCTCCAGCTCGGCATAGCGTTCCGTGCCGTCAGGCTCGCGCTGCTCGGAAATCGAACCGCGCTCCATGCCTCGGATGCCGCCCGCGATATAAAGCGCCGCAGCCAGAGCACCTGCCGGATACTGGTTTGACGGGATACGCCCCTCCAGAAATGCAGATGCATTGATATGCGCGCCAAGACCGCCAGCCGGCTCGATCATCGGCACGCCGTAATCCACGAGCTCACGGACAAGCGCCTCAATAAATATCGGCCCCTGCGAGATGATCTCCATGTCGAGCGTCTCGTAAAGCCCCTGCGCCATGGCCTCCATCGAGCGCACCTCCATGCCGCCGTATGTCAAAAATCCCTCATACAAAGGCACGAATTCCATTAGCTCGCGATATATATTTTCGTGCATCGTGATAATCGCGCCGCCTCGACTGAAGCCGAGCTTTCGGCTCGAAAAATATATAATATCACATGCTTCCGCAAGTTTATGCATGATATCACGGATCGGCGCATGCTTATATTCAGGCTCGCGAACCTTGATAAAATACAAATTATCCTGAAGCAGCGACGCATCGATGACAGAACGGATGCCCTCGCGACGGCAGATGCTCAGGACCTCGAGCATGTTCTCCATCGATATCGGCTGACCGCCGATCAGGTTCGTGCCCGTCTCAATGCGAAGGAACGCGATATCCTTCTTGCGCTCGGCGATCAAAGCTTTCAGGCGCGGAATATCAAAATTGCCCTTGAACGGCTCATGATTGACCGGTTCAAGCCCTTCCTTGCGGACGAGCTCGATGACTTCGCCACCGCACCGCGTGATATGCGCTTTCGCCGTTGTGAAGTGAAAATTCATCGGACAGATCATCCCCGGCTTGACATACGCCTCCGAAAGGATGTTCTCGCAAGCGCGCCCCTGATGCGCCGGCAGAAAATACGGCGTGCCGAACACGTCCAGAAGGGCGGCTTTCAAACGGTTGCATGTCTCACTGCCGGCATACGCATCGTCCGCATGAAGCATCGCCGCCTGCTGAAGATCCGACATCGCGTTCACGCCCGAATCCGTCAGCATATCCATAAACACATCACGATTCTGAAGCAGGAATGTATTATTCCCTGCCTCATTGATCTTGCGCACGCGCTCTTCGACCGGCGGAAGAAAAAGCTTCTGCACAATTCGAACTTTGTGCATTTCAAGGGGTACCTGATGTTCCTGCTTATAAAATTTTACTGCCATGACTACTTCTTTTTTAAGGGTTATAATCTACAAAATGCATACTGCCGTATCACGGAAATTATTTCGTTATGTCTTTAAATATTTGCAACGGCTTGACCAAGCGAGCCGCCCAGGCGGCCTCGTTGTGCAGCGCGCCTTCCGCAAAGTGATGGAAGAGATCCTTGTTCCATTCATAGCCGATCTCGTCCATCTTATCGACGAATGAACGCGTAAAGCAGTAGCAGTCACGGCTGAATTCATCCGACGAAGCCTCAACCGTTCCCAGCACTTTCGGGCACTCGCCGTCCGGTGCATGGCCGCCGCTATCGAGATAAAGCGTAAAGCCGCGATGCCCCGCCTCGGCATACATATCCTCCATGGTCTTCCCATCATTACGGCTGAAACGCCCCCACGCCGTCGTCGGCGAAAGCGCAAGAACCGCATCATAACTCGTCGGATACAGATGCGCGATATACAGGCTGATCAGGCCGCCCATCGAGGATCCCATCAATCCCGCCTTGTTCGTCACATTAAACTGCGATTCTATAAACGGACGGACGGTCTCATGTACAAATTTGGCATAATCCGCACCTTTCGCTTTGATATCGCCCTGACCGACTGCCGTCAGATTCTCGTCGGTAAACGCATATTCCGAAAGCCTGTCCTCGGCGATATTATCAATGCCCACCACGATAAAAGACGCTTCAGCGGAAGCCATATTCTCTTCAACTTTCCAGCTGCCATATTCGCCGCCGGTGCCGAACAGATTCTGCCCGTCATGCGCATACAAGACATCGAAAGGCCCGTTACCGGCAGGCACATAGGCACGAACCGTTCTTGCCGGCAACCCTTGCGGCGATTTAAAATTATGCCACCGCATCAGATACGGCTTGTCAGGCGCTGTGATATATGAAATCTCGCCATCTTCCGTATAACCATACCGCAAAGACCAAGGATCGGCTACATATTGATCGCCATTTACAAATTTATAATAATCTTTATGAACGACATCCTCCGGCATGGCCACTTCGGCATACCAGATATCGCCGTTATTCGTCATGGCCTGCCCTTCCCAATTATTGAAATCACCGACCACACTCCAATTCCCACCTTCATACCAGTGCATGAAGATCACCGTATTCTCATCGGTGATGACCGGGAAACCGCCATGATAAGCGATATTGTTGAACGCCTCTTCCGTCGAGACGGTGCCTGCAATACGCGCACGAGCCCAATACTCAGCAGAATTCGTATCTGTCGTCTGTCCGGGATCCGGCTCCACGGGATCCTGCGTCTCCGGGTCGCCGCCCGATTTTTCGATACATCCCTTCCCGGCCCCCGGCTCGTTCGAATACAGGCCACAGACTTTCTGTTCCTGCGAGCAGTCGTACGACTTTACAACGCCACCCTCGAAATAAAACACGACCGTACCATAGCATTCGCCAGAATCTGGCAGCGAGCCGCAAGCCGCACCCACCACGGGCACGTCTGTCGGCTGCTGGCCGGGATCTGTCGGCTGCTGGCCGGGATCTGTCGGCTGCTGGCCGGGATCTGTCGGCTGCTGACCCGGATCTGTCGGCTGCTGACCCGGATCGGACGGCTGCTGACCCGGATCGGACGGCTGCTGGTTCTGCTGACCGGTAGATGTGTCATCCCCTTCATTCTCCGCACAACCAGCAAACAAAATCATCAAAAAACAAAGACATAACGTCACATGTGTGTACTTGCCAAATCCTGCCATTATCTGCCTCTTTTAGTTCATAGTAACGCCGACAAAGAAAACACAGCGTCTTCACGTCAGAAACTATTATAATAGCATTTTTGCGTCCCCATGACAATCAAACTGAAATCAAGGATACAAGATATCTCCGCACCTACCGGCAAGCCCTAGCCTCATGTGCAACACGCCGTGTATGTCCATCCTCCCTGAGCCCGTTTGCTTGTGGCGGCGCTGCCTGCGGCACGCGCCGCTCGCCGTGCTATGGCTCACGCCATACGCCCGGCCACGCCTCGCTATGGCTCACGCCATACGCTCGGCCTTTTGCAACCTCCGCACTTTATGATATGCTCGCTTCGCGTTATCGGATTCCATCAAATCCATTCGCTATGGCTCGACTATTTTTTCAACACAAAGGTATATGATGAAAAAATCCCTCCTGTCGCTCGCGCTGCTCACCAGCATGTTCTGCTTCGCATGTGATGACACGTCAACCCCCCCTTACGGCGAATATTGCCAGCGATTCATTTTAAACAGCAACTTCGACTTCTCCTCGCTCAATGACGATCAAAAACAGCAGCTCAATGACGCAGGACTCGCCGCATGCACTGCCTATTACGAAAACTATCCCGTATGTCGCGATGAAATAACCGCATCCCTTCAATGCTATATCAAACAAAGCGATTCCTATATCATGGATATCGCCTTAAAAGAAGCACAGTGCGAGATGCAGCTCTCAGATTGCTATTTCGAAGAAGCACGCGACGTCTGCGATAAGCAATACGAAGAATGCCTTAACAGTGCCAACGCATGCCGCGCCGAAGAAGATACCAACTATAATTGTTATATGAAAAATGCCAGCGAACTGACGACTTACAGCAAAACCACAGACACCGCCTATAATGCCATCGAAGACCTGCTCTCAAGCTGGCATCTCGACATCGACAATTATTATATAGGAGAATGACAGGGGATCAATATGGAACGCCTACGGCGTTCCGAATAAAATGGCATCGCACAGATCCCCCGGCGTTGCCGGGGGCTACAAGCATTGAACGCCTACTGCGTTCTTTACTCCTCTTTGCCCCCGGCCTATAGCCTCTCCCGCAATGCCCACCATACGCCAGAAAAGTCTATGGGCAGCGCCGCAACTCATCTCATTTTTTAAATTCGACAATAACCGGAAATACAAATGAAAAAAAGCCGATCACACCCAACACGCCGGCCCAAATGCTCCATGAAAATAATGCGATCAAAATGCCTATCGGAACCGTGACCATAAATATTTTCAATAGATCCGATTCATTTTCAAATATCAATAATATGATATGCAAGAGCAGGCTTCCGAACACGATACTGACCGTTGTCCCCCAAAACAAGCCGGCATTCAGAAACAAATAATATACCCCCAATCCAGCCCCCACCAAAACATCCAACAGGCTGGCAAACAAAAAGATCACCCCGACACTGCTCATGGGCGCTTCAACATGATCGAGCGAAGCTAATATCTGCCTGCCCTCCTCGGTATGAGCAATGGCCGCCCCAGAACTGTCATCATCTCCCGTCGAGGCATGCGTGGCAATCACCTGCTTGTATGCCGAGTCCTCCCCCAAAAAGATCTCATCTCTGGCTGCCGCGATCAATAAATCTCTGATATTGATCCGTTGACGTGCCTGCACACGCCGTATCGCATCTACGATTTTTTCACAGCTCCGCCCGGTCTCCTGGTAAAGATAGACCAATATATATTCCCTGTCTTGTCCCGAAAAACCTTCAAAAGCATTGACCCATTTTTTGAGTTCTTCACTCGCGGGACGCAACGAGATCCGGTGCACGCGCATCTGATTCAGCATAACCTCTGCCTTGCTGATGATATCCGAAATGCGGCATTTCGCCTGATATTCAGAAAGCACATTGGTCAGCACATGTAAGATTTGATCCAGATCTTCGCGCGTATGATCCCAGCATTTAATGATCATCTCTTTGCGTTCTTCAAGGCTATACTTATCAAACACCTCCAAACGCGCCGCATAGAGTTCAAGGACTTGCATCTCAGTAAGTCCAGACTGTTTGAGATTCGGGCAGATTGCAATCTGCTCATTTATCGGAAGCTCGTCCCAGTATTTGTCTTTAGATTTATCTACTTTATCACTTCCTGTTTTACTATTATCTTTTTCACATCTCTCCTTTTCCTTTTCATATCTCTCCTTTTCTTCATTCCATTTCTGATAATCAGTCAAAACCTCATATATTTCATCCAGAACTGATTTTTCTTTCTCATTAGGATCCTTAAACAACTGACTATCATGATATTCGATGCTAATTTTAGTACTTCTAATCAGATCATCTTTATCATGTTTCCTTCTGAACATTTTATATTCAACATATTGTTCTCTTTTAATAAACCTAACTATATCAAAACAATTCATGCCTGTTTTTTGATACAGCTGAATGATAATATCTTTGCGTTCTTCTATGGTATACCCTTCAAAACCATCGACTGCCGCATACAGCTCTAGCTCTTCTGGCATTTTTTTCTGTCTGAGCTTGGCTTGTTTTTTGATACGATTAAGCGTAGCATCAATAAGGCTTTCAATAGAAAGCTCAAGCGAACGTTTTTGAGCCGAATCCAGAACATCCTTCATACACTCAATAATTACATCAAAGCTCAGATGCTCATAAATATGATAGAATAAATTATTATAGCATTTCCATAATATTTTTTCTTTATCATTTAAATTATATTGTTTATACTTATCAAGTCTATTTAACAGTGCTAATTTATCCTCATGTAGCCTGCGTGCTGTTATCAATCTCAACACTGTAGTAGCGACACATTCCGCAGGGAAATCAATAGAATACGATCTAGTGTTCTCCATGACAATTTTAATCTGTTCAACAATAACATCTAGACTTACCTCTTTACATTCGTAACAATCACACAGCTCACGAAAAATTTTCTCCATTTCTTTCAAACTATATTGATGATAGTTTTCCAATTTAGACAAAGCATCTTTTACATCACTTTCTTGTACGACATCATCGAGTTTAGACGTATTACTTATCTGTGCAGATGGAAGTGCTGCATCGTTATGTTCAGAATGATTATTTACAACAGGAGCAAATGTTTTGAGCCTGCGCAACACGCTTTCCGCATCTTTGATGCGGTCATTTGGATTGGGCGCGACCATCTCCGCGAGCAAATCCTTAAATGTTTTAGGCAGTGTTGTCGGGAGATATTTATCATATTTGAGGGTCAGCCCATCCATTTCCATATCGCAC
>JAFZFY010000337.1 GCA_017555665.1 Pseudomonadota bacterium
ATAACGCATAGAATCCGCTTTATCGCCAGACATTGGACAAACTAAACATCCTGCTCGACTATTGCCTTTTTTATATGCCTCGTTTATGTGGATATTATATGTGTATAGATACAAGAAGACTTCAGCTGAATTCCACTCTAAGATTGGGTAGCAACTGTATTGTCCATTATGCTTTTTTCCATAGCTTATATATTCGTAGCTACTTCTTTTTTGGCTGTCATCTCCTCTAACTCCTATGAAGGCCATGTCTTTAAAAGATGATTTTCCTATAATATCTCTTAATTTTAGGATTTGTGGCGCTGTTTTATGTACACTGCAACACCAGCGCATTGTGTTAGATGGTGGTCCAAATAATTCCCATGTTTCTTCAGGAGTATAATGTGAGCGCGCTATGTGAAAATTTATTTTCCATTCTAAACATTTGTTTTGAATATGCTTAACTGCAATGTATGTGTCTGGAAACTCCATGCCTGTATCACTAAATAATACAATAAAATCTGAGTGTGGAAGCGTCCTTTGCACTAAATCAAGCATGACTTCGGAATCTTTTCCACCGCTATATGATACGAAGAATATTTCGACCTTATTTCGATAACGCTTATATGTATCATAAATCTTTTTGATGGTAGCCTGAACTAGAGCTTTGAAGATTTCTGCATTTTCTTCAACCATGGCTTGGATGTCAACGGGGGCTAGTGTTTCGATGCCATCGGCGTCGAGAAGCTCAAGTTTAGGGGCAGTATAGAGCGACCCGCCGACGGTTTTGGCGATTTGGCGACCTCGATACCAATAGTTGTTGGCTTCAGCCCACATGTAAGGCACATCCATTTGAGGATCGTATTTAAAGTGTTTATTGAAGCCCAAAATGTCAAGTTCGCGAGCATAGACGGGGCGCGGTTCTTTGCTCAAGAGAAGCTTGTCTGTTGTTAAGCGGAAGCCGCCTGTGTCGGGATTCCAAACGTATGCGTACATGGTTAAATCATTATGCTATGGCAAGGCAGGGAGTTATGGAGAATTAATCCTTTTGATCACTTTGAAGAAGCAACCTTGAATATGAACAGCTGAACGTCTACGGCGTTCAGCTGTTTAGACTGATACTTTACTCATTTCTATTCCTTACTTTCCGGGCGCTCTCGTACACTTCGTTTGCGCGTTTATTCTTTCGTTCAATCAATCCGGCATCTGAGAGTAAATCCAGCGCATCTGTTTCGTTTGCAGGGAATTGTGCTAGATTTAGTAGGTAATCTTGGAGAATGTCGTCATAATTCTGTTTGTTATTCTTACGTAAGGCAATACCACCCTCACCTTTTTTAATTGGGAAATTTGCGAAGGTTTTCAGTTCATATCGTTCGCTGTAACGATAGATATACGAGTAGAGCAGGTATTTGTTCCACTGGTAGCCGGCATAGGGGAAGTCGTCGAAGACGATGTCACGCATCAGGATGTAATCGCCCTTGTGTTGCGCGGCAATCTTGCTGTCTATTGCATACACGTCGAAATGCACGTCATTGGCTTTGACAAAATCTGACTCGCTGATGCGGCAGAAATTGCTATAGATATAGGTAAATACCGTGGAATAAGCCAGCGTGCCAGTACGTTTCATCAGGTCTTCGATATCGCTCATGGTGATGCGATCCTGGTGACAGAATTCGTTCTCCAATGCGGCATCTAGGTTGGACGATGCACCGATATCATTGATCACAGCTTTGAAAGCGTATCGTTCGCCGTATTTCATGGTAAGTAAAGACCGCATGACATCCTTGGGCAAATTCTGTAGGCAATCGTCGATGTGATCGGGTAAACGTTCGAACAGGCTCTGGTAATTTAGCGGTGCCGATTCCCGCAGGCCGTTCGCAATATACTCGCCTAAAGTATCAAAATCGCTGTCGTCAAGCCCAACATTCTCAATGTGTATCCATGCGTCTTCTTTCGGGTTTTCGAGCATCACATCGCTGTCGATATTCTGGATAATCGTATTTCGCGAAAGGTAGGGTAATGCGCTTCGCAACTCGTCGAGTGAAACCCAGTCGCCGCGGTTGAGGATGAATTCTGTAATCTGCCTGGATATATCGACATTCGCAGGTGTATTATCTTCTGCGAACTTTTGCGGGAAATAGGTGTAATCGGCATGAATGTAGCGCAGATAGGTGCAAAGGTCATCAGCTGTCTTTATCGGCAAAAGATACGAATCGCCTTCTTCATCCTGGCAGTCTAGCAAAGCTTGGTATTCGATGTATGGGGCACCATTCCTGAACATTTTACCAATCGCTTCGATCAATCTGTCGTCGTTTTCATCTGACAGAAGTGTTTCGGGGCGATAGCTTTTGTCATCGATCTGCCACGTAAGCCTTGCAATGACAGTATCGAGTGCATCTCCTTCAATTCGACACTTGCGGTAATAGCGTTCCTCGAATCGTTGTGCAAAGCGATACTGTTGCTTAGGTCCTCCGCCATAGCCTTCGGTAAAATAGTCGCGTAAAATGTCGATGATTCTGCCTTCTTCATCGTCATTTGGTTCGATTGAATGTGGGTCAGGGAGAGGTTCATTTGGATTAGCATCAATATTTCGTTGGGAATTATCGATGCTTACATCAAAAGCTGTTTCTTTGTTATCTGTGATTTTATCCATGATTCTTTTTACATACCAATTCGATAGGCACTCGGATACATTGGGAATGCTGAATGAATAATTATATTTATCACCTGTTTTTTTAAACCAGTCAAATTTACATGACCACCAATATAGGATAGAACGGCACCGATTTTCTGATTCTCTATCTAATTGCTTGCCATATGCATCTAATAGTTGACGCTGCGTTTGAGGTCCATTCTCAATGATATGTAGTATTACAAAAGCATTCCAGTTGTTGTTTTGGCGTGCTAGTTGCAGCAAATTGGACGCACTATCTGATGTATGGCTTTGCTGTGTCTTAGATGTTATAACCTCTGGCTGTATTGCTTCTAAGTGCTGCGCTAATTGCTGTCTATTGGCAATGGTTTCTATTGGATTCAGTTCATTGGATTGATTCTCTGTGTGTTTATGTCTAATCCTGACTGTTGATGTTGGTTCTCTTTTGTTCTTTCTTTCTGCAGATGAGGTGTTGTAGGCATTATTACAAGCGATATGACTGTTTTTCTGTGTATCTTCATAGGCAATGATTAAGTCCTCTCCAATTAATCCAAATGCTTCAACGACCTTTTGCATGTTTGCGCAGATATTGGCTGTGCTTCTTTGCGTAATGACACAATAGTTTGTATTATTGATTGGGCGAGCTGTTTGATATCCTACCATCCCAGTTCGATAATTAAACTCGGATATTGGTAATAAAATATCTTTGATTAAATTTGGACCATCAAAAAGTTCCGGATAATTGGTTCTTATAAAATTAAAGAAGTCAATATATATATGTGCCCAATGTCTTGATCTTGAGATAAGATTCTTTTTATAGTAGGCTGCAATTGATTTAGTTCCGGTGAGATGAGAGAAATCTTGGGTACCGCCTAGAGTGATATATGGCGTATCGCCAAGTTCGGATTTGATGAATGCAGCCATATCTGGTGTGCTATCATAATGGTTACAATCATTATTGAAATTATTGCCGCCTTTTTTATTGTGGTCATTATTAAATATAGATTGGAGGAAGTTTTCGATAGTTTTGTCCGCGTTGTCAGTATAAGTCACACTATCATTATCGGCAAGTATTTCACTAGGTGATACCGAATCACTTAAAGATGGTTCAAATAGATCTGCTTGGTTAGCTAGATTATCATTAGCCAAATCCCTAAGGAAGCTAACTAACTCTTTTCTAGCCTCCTGTTCCAAATTAGGCGTTGAGGAAATTGAGGTCTTGCTTACGACCTCGTCCTTGCATTCGTTATCATCATCTTCACACTCGCCATCATCTTCGCATTCGCCATCATCTTCACACTCGCCAACATCGTCGCATTCGTCGTCATCTTCACACTCGTCATCGTCATCGCATTCGTCGTCATCTTCACACTCGTCATCGTCACACTCGTCGTCATCTTCACACTCGTCGTCATCTTCACACTCGTCATCATCTTCACACTCGTCATCATCTTCACACTCGTCATCATCTTCACACTCGTCATCATCTTCACACTCGTCATCATCGTCTTTATTCTTATCAATTATTTGACATTCAATCTTAATATTTTCGGGAGATATTTTACACTCTTCAAGTAAATAGATTGGTTGTATCGATTAGCAGACTATCAAGATAGTCTGCATTTAAGTAGAATTTAGTATTCGGAATAATGATGTAATTGTCTTCGCTATTTGATTGTGTTTGTCGTTTTGTAATGATATCCGATACTGGTACTTTGGTTGTTTCATCCTCGTACAGAATGCTATATGACTTTTGAAAATCTTTGAATTCATGCGGCGCGTTATGAAAAACATAGGCCAGAATATGAGCAGCGATTACTGACCATTGAGTGGATTTTGGGAAGGATATTTTTTGAATGAGGTTTGTTTCAATATTATATGTTATACTATTCGGTATACGTTTTGCAAGGTATTCTTCGTCGCTGCCGAAGAGCTGTTTGAGTGTGTATGAGGCTATTTGGTTATTGATCGGATTATTTATTGAATTTAACTTGCTTTCTTTAGTCTTGGTGTCGACGTCGTTTTCCTTTTCGCCGAAGATGGCGCGTAGTAGCTTTCCTTCTGGAGAAAGCTGTTCATCTGTGAGTTTCTTGTTTGCTATATTGTGGCTTGTATCATTTAGTTCATTGTCCTCAAAGTCAAATTCATAATCAATCAGTTCTTCTAATGGTACATCATCCGGATATTCGCATACTGCAAAGAAATCTGATAAAATAATGCTGGAATTCCGGCAGATTCTTCGGCAAATATTAAAAGCATTTGATAAATTCTCGATATTATTAATACTAAGTTTATATTCTGTATATGGAATATTTTCGAGCTGTATTTCAGTGGAAGATGGCGATTTGAATTCGAAAACGCCCGAGCGGATGAACTGAGATGCAAGGTTGCTCATGACATCGGGAGCTTTTTTTGCGCAGACACCGCAGATGGCGGCAAATACTCCGAGCCATGATTTGATATGCTTGGGGAATATGCTCTTCATTTTATAGAAGAGGCATACCGGCCTGAGCATAGTGAAGTGTTTTTCTTGAAGTTTGTCCAGCCCGAGGAGGCACTGATTCGAGTCGTTCATCGTGCAATCTCCTTCGTGGAGAGCGATGAACAGTGCCTGAGTGCTTTGTTAAAAGCTATGTGTTCTGTATTAAATGGTGAACATTTGTTCGGGGGGGGGGCTGGAAAATAATAATAATATTAACCAATTTACTGAACTATATATGAAAAAACATGCTGAACAATCCGTGGATCGAAAAGCATGTTGTAGGGGTAGGCTATCACGGGCGAGTGTGGGGTGCAAGCGATTTTAGCCGGGGAGTCGGATAGTCGAATAGTCGGGAGGCGTGTGATTGAGGTTTTGGGCTCAGGCGAATGGGAGAGGTCAGTGAATAGTGAATAGTGGGCTGTTGCCTGATGCTATTGGGGAAAATGGTGGGTATGTGATTTACTCATGGATTGAGTAATTTTTGGGGGGCGAGTGGACAGTGAATAACGTGTGGTGGCGTTCTGGATGGTTTTGTTCTACGACCGTGGATATGGTTATTTAGGCCTCCCCCGCCGCTTTCGCGGCGCCCTCTCCGAAACGGAGAGGGATTTGGAATAGAGCCATCTGGATTGATGTGATTGGGGAAAAGTGTTATCATTACATTTTACTCAGTGAGCTGAGTAAAATTACTCAGTCGACTGAGTAATCTGAGTTTGGCTTGACTGGAGCGGTGAATGATGTTCAAGCGAGCAGAATATGAGCGTATTCTTCAGCGTGTTCGTGAACCGCGAAGGCTCATACAGGTTGTAACCGGACCGAGGCAAGTTGGGAAGACGACTGTCGTGCATCAAGTGCTTGAGGATTCTGGCATTCCGGGAAAGCTTTTTAACGCGGATGCAGTGCCGGCTACGCAAGGGAACTGGATTGGTCAGTGCTGGCAGCGGGCGCGCTTGATCATGCAAGGGAAGGGATATAGCGAGTTTCTGTTGGTGATCGATGAAATTCAAAAAATCTCGGGCTGGAGTGAATTCGTCAAGCGTGAATGGGATGCGGATACTTTAAGTGGGATAAATATTAAGGTTATCTTACTTGGATCTTCGCGTGCGATGCTTGCGCGTGGGCTTTCTGAGTCTTTGATGGGGCGGTTTGAAGAGATTCGAATGGGGCATTGGCGGTATGCGGAGATGCGCTCGGCTTTTGGGTGTACGCTCGAATCTTATATTTTTTATGGCGGGTATCCAGGGGCGGCGTTTTTGACGGATGATGTGCAGCGTTGGAAGGATTATATCCGAGCTGCGATGGTTGAAGCGACTGTGCAGAGAGATATTTTGGTGGATGCGCCCGTCGGGAAACCGGCACTTTTGAGGCAATTATTCGAAGTCGGCGCGACTTATTCTGGGAAACTTTTGGCGCTCAATAAGATGCTCGGAATGTTTCAGGATGCCGGGAATACGGTGACATTGTCTGGGTATTTACGACTGCTCAATGATTCTGGGCTGCTGGCTGGGTTGCAGAAATTCTCGGCGGATGAGGCGCGTAAGCGCGCAAGTATTCCAAAATATCAATTATATAATAATGTTTTTTTGAGTATTTATATCGACAGTACGCTTGATGCAGTTCGGTCGGACCCCGTGCTGTGGGGGCAATACGTGGAATCTGCAGTGGGGGTGCATTTGCTCAATGAAGCATTTGTGCATCGCTTTGAGGTATATTATTGGCGAGAGCGCGATCTTGAGGTTGATTTTGTGCTGAGACATCATCAGAAAGTGATTGCGATCAAGGTAAAGAGCAACAACGAGCGTTGGAACAAAGGGCTTGAGGTCTTTGAGGAAAAGTTCCATCCGCATGCATCGATGGTCGTGGGAAGCAGCGGCATCGATTTGGAGACTTTCTTGACGATGGATATGATGTCTTTGTTTGGGTGAGTGCGAAGGGCAGTGAATTGCGAGCCGTTGGCTGCCGGATAACCGGTGAACTGAGGGTAAGGGATTTTTGCCGTATGTGGTTGGATTTGAGATGTATCGAAGGATTTTAATAGCCAATCGTGCTGATTGTGCGGTTCGCCTGATCCGTGCCTGTCATGAAGAAGGGATCGAGGCGTATGTGATCACATCCCGTGATGAGCAGGCGCGGCTTGCGCATGCGCTTGCCGATGGCGTGATATGCACAGGGGCGAGTATGGATGCGTATCTGGCAGAGGATGATATCCTGGAGGCGGCGCGTCTGCATGGGTGTGAGGCGATTTTGCCAGGCTGGGGATTTTTGTCTGAGGATGCCCTGTTTGCCCGTCGATGTCGGCTCGCGCATATTGACTTTATTGGGCCGGGAGAGGGGCACTTGTGGGCTTTTGGCGACAAGCTGGAAACGGTTCGCCTGTTGTCCGATACGCGGCAGCACGGGGTGATGACGGCCGAGGAGGCGCTTGCGGATCTCGGCTCGGTACCGATGCCGTGCATGCTTAAAGGTCGATTTGGCGGCGGCGGCAAGCAGGTCACACGCATGACGGAACGCGAATCGCTCGGCGTGCGGCTGTCTGCGCTCCGCGATATGTCGCGCTTGAGGGATTATTACGTCGAGCCTTATATCGATGGGCGGCATATCGAGTATCAGGTGATGGGGGATGGCTGTGGGCATGTGCATGTGCTGGGGGCGCGCGATTGCACATGGCAGAATGGGCATCAGAAGTATATGGAACTGAGTTATGAAGACGCAGACCAGGCGGCGCTGAGGGCGGCCCGTGACGGCGTGTGCGTGCGTTTGTCGGAACTCGGTTATCGAGGCTATGGCACGGTCGAGTTTATTGTGGATCGCGATGGCGGTGCCCATCTTCTGGAGCTGAACCCACGGCTTCAGGTCGAGCATGGCGTGACAGAGATGACTTCTGGGATAGATATTGTGCGCACGGCGATTCGATTGGCCTGGAGCGGTCGTTATGAGCCTGTGGCAGTGCCTGCGAATGTAGAGGAAGCCATTGAATTTAGGCTGTTTGCGCGCGGCACCGGGCGCATCGGGCGCATCGGGTTTGATGGGTATGACTGGCCGGGATATCCGCAGCCGGAAGACGCTTTGGGGCGTGTGGAGACGGGCTATGCATGCGGTGCTGAGATATCGGGTGTCTACGACGGCATGATCGCTCGCTTTATTTTGGGCGCACCGCTCGGAAAAGCACGCGCCTGCATGCAGAAGTGGCTGTCTGGATTTGTGGTCGAAGGGGGCAGGCACAATCTGAATGATCTTTATGATCAGCCATAACTGCTTTGCACGCGCCGCGTGGATGTGGAAGTGGTTTAAAGGGGCTTAAAGTTGTAGCCTGCGGTGGTTTTGTTCGTTATATCCGTTCGTGTTTGACTGCAATGCGATAGGGAGGCCTGGCGTGGTGATGGGATCAAAAGGAATCGGGGTGGTATGTGAGGGCGGCGGAATGCGCGGGATCTATACGGCCGGCGTTCTGGATGTGCTTGGAGAGCACGGCGTGCATTTTGACGGGGCTGTCGGGACGTCTGCAGGGGCGATCCACCTGATTTCATTTTTGGCGGGGCAGCATGGGCGCAGTGTCAGGTTTTATCTCGGCTATTGCAGAGATACGCGCTTTATGGGGCTTCGCTCGTGGATCAGCACGGGCGATTTTGTCAATTATGATTTCTGTTACCGGGCAATCCCCGACAAACTCGTGCCGTTTGATTACGAACGCTTTGAGGCTTCAGATACCGAGTTTTATGTCACATGCACGGATGTGGAGACAGGGCAGGCGGTATATCACCGGACCCGGAGCTTGCGCGGGGAGGGCATGCAGTATCTGCGAGCATCAGCCTCGCTGCCGGTGTTCTCGAAAATCGTGCAGTGCGAAGGGCGCGGCATGCTTGATGGCAGTTCGGCTGACAGCATCCCCGTGGCATTTTTAAGGGAGGCGGGGTTCGGGCGATGCGTCGTGATTCTGACCCGGCCGGAGGGATTCGTGAAGAAGCCCGAGATGAGCGGCCTTATCAAGATGATTTATAAGAAATATCCGGCGTTTGTGAAGGCGCAGTGCACGCGGCATGAGCATTACAATGCGGAACTCAGGGCGATCGAGGCATTGGAAAAGGCTGGGGAGATATTCGTGTTCAGACCGAGTGAGACGAAACCTGTCCGGCGGCTTGAGCGGAATGCCGCAAGGATTTTGGAGATGTATGAACTGGGGCGGCGCGATGCGCTGTCGCGGTTTCAGGCGCTTGAGGCCTTTATGGCTGGAAAATGAGGGACGGCGTATGCCGCGAAGCGGCATAGACGGACCCGCGCGGCGTACCGGCAGAGCCGGTAGGCGCGCAAACAGAGCGGCATATAAAGCAGTGCTTGAAAATCAAGTCGCACGTAGAGTAAACTTTGACGCGTTTTTGGGGCTTTTTTTACTGAGAGGCAGACAAATGAGCGAAATGGAAAAGAAAGATCTCGAGATGACCGGCAGTGAAGACGTGAAGGCGGCTGAGGATGCGCAGGCGGATGCGGCTGCTGAGGCTGAAGTCGTGGAAGGTGAGGCGGCTGACTTTGATCCGGTGGATGAGGTGAACCGGACGATCGAGGCTGCGAAAAAAGAACTTGAGAACGTCATCAAGACGGCCAAAAGTGCATTTGACGATATCCGCAAGCAGCTTGCGCCGATTCGTGACAACATCAATGAGATCGGCGATTCGCTGAAAAAAGGCGTAACCGAGGATGCGCCTCAGGACGGTGCGGACAAAAAATCTGCGCTGTTCGATGCCGATGAGACGGATCAGGCTGCCGATGATGACGGCCTGGATGAAGACGAGAACGAGGATGAAATCGCGGATTCTGAGGCCGAGGACGCGGATGATGAAGAGGAGGCCGAGGACGCGGAGGACAAAGACGAAGACGAGGGCGCGGATGACGCGGAGGCGGATGCGGTGCCTGGACGCGAGATCGATATGGCAGTCGTTTCGGCGGCGGCGCATGAAGCATCCGACCTGCTGGCAGACGGTTTCCAGAAGCTCAAATCGCACGCATCCAATATCAAGTTCGATTTCAAGTCGGCCATTTCTAAAGAATTTGAACAATATGCCGATGAGAACCTGAAAGATTCGGATTACGAGGTCGATGAGAACGGCAAGCGCGTCGTGAAGATCGACGGCAAATTTGTTCAGGAACACGCATCGGATGTCGTGCCGGCACTGATCCGTGGCGCGGTGGGCTCATTTTTCAAGGCTTTTCTGGGCACGGATATCATGGCAGACGGTTCCAAGGAGGCGGCAGACGCGCCTTCGGAGGACGCGAAGGCTGAAGCGGAAAACGCGGATGCCGATTCCAAGTATCGCGTGCAGTTTGACTTTTCAAATGCCGTGAAAGACGCGATCCGGAATGCCAAAGTGACACCTGCGGCACAGAACGAGGAAGAGGTCAAGGAACGCGAGGCGGGGCGCGAAGTGCTCATGGAGGGCGCGCACCTTGTTGAGGATGCGCTCAACGGCAAGAATACTGACGATGCGCGCGATCGGCTTGCGGCTGCCTATAAGCACGGCGCTCTGGATGAATCTGAAAAGGCCCCCGAAGAGATTCAGGCCGTGGATGAAAAACATCAGAAGATTTTGGATCTGGCAAAGCAGTTTGAGAACAGCGTTTCTTCTGATCATGCCTCTGAGCCGTGATCGTTTTCATCCTGCCGTGATCGCGATTTAAAGGAACCGTGCAAAGCCCCTCGCCATGCCTGGCGGGGGGCTTTGTTTTAGGCGATGTTCTGCGAACGTGGCGATGCCGTCCTTTGGGCATACCTGACAGGCGGGCGCAATCGACCCCACAGCCCTCTCCAAACGGGAGAGGGCGCCGCGAAGCGGCGGGTGAGATCCGGAAAAGTCATATCCACAGTCGTAGGACTGCGCTTTGTTTACGTCGCGGGTTTCATCATTTCGGGCACGATCTCGTGCATCGCGGCTCTGACAGCGGCGTTGTCCTGGCTGTCCCTGAAGGGCTTGAGCTTCTCGATCGCGGCCGTGATCGCGTCGAGATCGACGGATTTGAGCTTTCCGACATAGATCTTGGGGTGGCCGGTGCGATCCATCTTTTCGGCATCGAAGCCGAGCTCCTCAAAGAGCTTTTCGCCGGGTCTTGTTCCGGAGAAGACGATGGGGATATCCTGTTCGGTCTTGCCGCTGAGCTTGATGAGATCCCTTGCGAGATCGACGATCTTGACGGGCTTGCCCATATCGAGGACGAAGATTTCGCCGTTCTGCCCCATAGTCCCGGCCTGCATGACGAGCTGGCTGGCTTCGGGGATGGTCATGAAATAGCGCACCATGTCGGGGTGCGTGACCGTGATGGGGCCGCCTGAGCTGATCTGCGACTTGAAAAGCGGGAGGACGCTGCCCGTGGAGCCGAGCACGTTGCCAAAGCGGACGGCGCAGAAGCGCGTCTTTCCGAGATTCGACATGCCCTGGATATAGAGCTCGGCGATGCGCTTGCTGGTGCCCATCACGCTCGTCGGGTTGACGGCCTTGTCCGTGGAGATCATGACAAAGGCATCGCTGTGGTGTGATACGGCGCAGTTCGCGATCGTCATGGTGCCTTCGACATTGTTCCGGATGGCTTCGCCGGGATTGTATTCGAGCATGGGGACATGCTTGTAGGCCGCAGCATGGAAAATGACTTCCGGCGTGCACTCTTCAAAGATCTCGTTCATCCTGGATTCGTCGCAGATATCGGCGAGTCTTGGGACGATTTTGGTATTGCCGCATTTGTCGCGGAGCTCGCGTTCGATTTCATACAGGAAGAGCTCGCATCGTTCGAGAAGGACGAGTTCCGAAGGCTCGAAGGCAAGCACCTGCCGGCAGATCTCGCTGCCGATGGAGCCGCCTGCGCCGGAGACGAGGATGCGCCTGCCGTGCAGGAATTTGGAGATCTCGGCTTTGTCGAGCTGGATGGGGTCGCGGTGCAGGAGGTCTTCGACACAGATCTCGCGGAGCTGGCCGATATTGAATGCGCCGGAGAGGATGTCGTTCATGCAGGGCACGACGCGCGTCTTGATCGTGCTTCCCGCGCAGGCATCGAGGATCGCGGATAGATTTTCGGGATTCGCCTCGTTCTGGGTGATGATGGCCTGGGTGGCCTGGTTTGTCTTGGCGATATCGGGAAGTTTCTGGAGATCGCTGTAGATGGGGATCCCCGCGATCTGCCTGCCCTCGTCTGCCGCCTGATCGGAGATCACGGCGACGATCTCAAGCCCGATCTGCGGGTTGAGGCGTATCGAGTCGAGAACCTGTTTGGCTGTCGTGCCTGAACCGATGAGGATGGCTTTTTCGAGCACGGCGGTATCGGCATTGGACTGCCTGAGCTTGGTCTCGTATTTCATCCTGCGGAGCGTTCGCGCGCCGATGCATGCGAGGACTGCAAAACAGAAATTGATGCAGATGACGCCCCAGGGAAGGATGCCGTACTGCAGGCCGGGATGATCGCCCACAAGCGCGCCGCATATCACGCGCTCGATGCAGAACGGGATCTGGGCGATGAGCAGCGCAAGGATGATCCGCTTGACATCCGCGATGGAGACGAACCGCCAGGCGCCACGTGTGGCGCCGAACTGCTTCATCGCCAGCCATTCGATGACGACGACGAACGGCAGGTGGAGCAGCATGCGCTGAAACCAGTTCATGTCAAACGCGAAGTCGAGCCGCACAAGGAACGCGGTGACAAATGCGAGGATGATGCAGATGATATCTGCACAGAAGCGCAGGATGGTGTTTCTTGTCATACTGCTCACGATGATTGAATGTGCCCGCCGTATCCTGGCGGGCGACTGGGGATGCCTTGCCGGGGGGATGCGCGACATGGCGCGATGATCGGCAAGAAGGGCTGTTCAGCGCGGCTTTGGGCACGTGGCCTTTGCCGCTTTTCGTGTGGGCATCCGCGGGTATGCGCGATGCGTGTGTGCCGTGTTACTTGAGAAGCACGTTGCGGAGGCATTCGCAGACGCGGTCCTGCTCATGGCCGGATAGCGAGCTTCCGGAGGGCAGGCAGAGCGCCTTGTTGAAGATGTTTTCGCAGACATCGCCGCCGACAAACTCGCTATTTTCATAGACGGGCTGCATGTGCATGGGTTTCCATGCCCATCGTGTTTCGATGTTCTCGGCTTCCATGGCCTGCCGGATGTCTTCGGGGGATTTGCGGATCTTGTCCGGATCGATGGTGATGACGGTCAGCCATTTGTTCGAGATGGCGCCTTCGGGTTCGGGCATGAAGCCGATGCCTTCGATGTCGGAGAGCGCGGCGACATAGTTGTCGAAGATGGCGCGCCTTGCCTCGACGCGCTGCTCCAGCGCGTTGAGCTGCCCGCACCCGACGGCCGCGAGGAGGTTGCTCAGCCGGTAATTGTAGCCGATGGTGACGTGATGATAGAATGGCTTGGGCTCACGCGCCTGCGTCGCCAGATAACGTGCCCGCTTGACGATGCTCTCGTCTTCCGAGACAAGCGCGCCGCCGCCGGATGTCGTGATGATCTTGTTGCCGTTAAAGGAAAATCCGCTGACTTTCCCGAACGTCCCGCACAGCTTCCCGTCACGTCTGGAACCGAGCGCCTCGGCGCTGTCTTCGAGAAGCGGTATGCCGTATTGGGCGCACAAAGGCAGGATGCGGCCGAAATCCGCGCTGATGCCGTACAGATCCACGACGACAATGGCCTTCGGGAGCTTGCCCTGTTTGGCGTCTTCTTCGAGCTTGCTGGCGAGCAGGTCCGGATCCATCTGCCAGCTGGCGGGTTCCGAATCGATGAATACAGGGTCTGCGCCGCAGTAGCGGATGACATTGCAGGACGCGCTGAACGTGAAATCCGAGCAGTACACGCGGTCGCCCGGGCCTACGCCTAGTGTCAGAAGGCCGAGATGGAGGGCGCTTGTCCCCGAACACAGCGCGCAGACGTGGCGCCCGTCGAGATATGTCCCAAGCTCGCGTTCAAATCTGTCTACAAATGGTCCCAGCGGGGCGATCCAGTTCGAATCAAAGGCTTCGCTGATCAGCGGCATCTCGGTGCCGTTCATGTGCGGCGGTGATAAAAATATGCGTTTTTCCATTTGTTTCTCCATGAACTGACAGGGTAACGAATCTATGTACCCAACGACTGATCATTATAGCACAAAAATCCGTGTAGTATAATGTAAGACATGGAAAACTTCGATAAAGGGTCGCGAGTCATCTGCCTGCTTGATCGGATGCGGTGGGGGAGATCCGGATAAGCCCTGTCCACCGTCGTCGTTACCGCTCAGCCGCCCTCTAAAACATGCGCATTTCAACACCTTTCGCGCCTGTAAGCCGTCGAATGTTTATATACCCTCAGGCAAGAGTTTCTGTGCGGCTGACTGCAGCCTGCCATCTACTGCCTATTGCCTGTCTGCAATGCCCGCCATGCTTCAGACATGTTTATGGGCTGAGTCGTGACCAGTCGTACAATATAGCCGAATTCTTTTTTTGCTAAGGATGCGCCGTTATATTATAATAAGCAGGCCTGTTTTGGCCGCATAGGGGAACAGCATGAGATTTTTAGGCAGACATAAAGGGTTTACGCTTCTGGAACTGACGGCGGTGATCGCGATCATCGGGGTACTGGCTGGGACTGCTGCGATTGCGTACCGCAATATGCGCGCGGTCCAGTATGACCGCGAGGCGATCGCGACTGTTGCGGAGATCACGATGCGCGCGACGCAGATGATAAGCGACTGGGGCATCGGCGAGGAGGATGGCAATTACTCGATCCAGGCGCAGGTCTTGTCCGCAAACCCGCCGACGCTTGTAGAGGGCGAGGCGCAGCCCATGGTGAACTTCGGCAACTGGGGGACGCTCGGGCTTTTGGTCGACGGGACGCATCATTGGCAATACGAAGTATGTTTTGGTAATATGGAAAATAACGCCGGCGTGGCGGTCGAGGGCGTGCTTGTCACGGCGCGTTCGAGAGTCAACAATCGCGCCCGCGTCATCGTTTACGGTTCGGGGCTTGAGTCACCGCTGATTGACCCTCAGGTTCTGCCGCAGAGCGCGCTTGTTTCGACTTGCCGGACCTGGGCGCACGGGGATTGATGCTTTTGCGAGGTGGTTATGAGGGATTCTGGATTTACTTTGATCGAAATGATGGTCGTCGTCGCCATCATCGCCATCCTTGCGACTGTCGCCGTGCCCGCATATCGCGGCTATATCACCGAGGCCGCTCGCGCCGAGGCCGCTGCCACGCTCGCTGATATCTCTGCCAAAGAAGAGGCTTACCGCGGGTCTTGGGGCAATTACGTGCTGACCTCGGACGGGTATCCAACCATCCTGAACCCCAATGACAAGGGCATTCAGCCGGTGACGAACAATTCCGGCTGGATCAGCCTCGGGTATTCCTGGCACAGTGACGCGCAGGGCGGCTTGTTCGGCGGCCCCGTCTATTACAGGTATCGCGTGATATCGACGAACATCAACGAACCCGGACGCATCAATTTCGGCGCGAATTATACCGTCTGCGCGCATCGGAACCTTGGCAGCGGCCAGTTCGAGACCGTGCGCCTGAGCAATTTCAACCGCCGTTCCCTGATCACGTCGGAGGGACAGGCCTGCGTGGCGATGACCGGCAATTGATACGTCGGGGGCTGCGCCCCCGCGCTGCTATTGCGCGTGCGCGCAATACGCAGCTCCCCCCGGCATCTATCTGCTGCGCAGATACGATGCCTTTACGGCGCGCGACCGGCAGTGGCGCGCTGCGCGCGGGCAGAAAATGATTTCAGATCCATGACTGGTGCGCGACCGGCAGTGGCGCGCTGTACGCGGGCAGAAAATGATTCTGAGCATTAAAATATACTCGGAACTTGATTCTAGCTGAATTTGTACGTAAAGAGACCACGTTTTGTTTTCTAATAGGGCGGGTCCCGGTGCCGCGAGGCGTGATTTGGGTCGTGTATGCTGGGATCGGCTTGTGAGCTCATCGAAGGAGGAGAGATGAAGAGATCCCGACAGCTCAGTATTATGGCGCTCTGTGCAGTGGCGGCGCTTGGGTTCGGCGTGATGTCGTGTGACGACGATTCGTCAAGCGTATCGAAGGGCAAATCTGGGGATGCATGCAGCCAGGACAAGCCGTGTGACACGGGGTTGGAATGCAGCGAGGAAGGCAAGTGCGTCGAGAAGGCTGCTCAGACGGATGAAAAGGCGAAACTTGGCGAGGCTTGTGGCGCGGACAAGGCATGTCTGGATGGTCTCGAATGCGGCGAGACGGGCACTTGCGTCGAGAAAGCCCAGCCTGTCGATGACAAGGCTGGCCTCGGCGAGGCTTGCGGCGCGGATAAGGCTTGCAAGGATGGTCTCGAATGCGGTTCGGAGGGGACGTGCATCGAGAAGGTCGTGGATCCCGGCCCCGGTCCGAAAGAGGATCCCTGCGAGGGCGTGAACTGCCCGGACGGCAAGCAGTGCCTGAACGCGCAGTGCCTCGATCCCGACTGCATCGTGGACGGCGCAGAGAAAGCGTGCGGCGCGGGGCAGATGTGCTCGAAAGGAGAATGCATCGATGACGGCTGCCAGGACAAGTCGTGTGGCGAGGGCGAGGTTTGCTCCAAAGGCTTGTGCGAAGACGCGCTGTGCCTCGAAAAGGCTGTCGTGTGCAACGACGGCTCGACATGCGTCAAGGGCGCGTGCGTCGATAATGCATGCCTCGGCCAGACATGCGACACGGGCCTGACGTGCTCGAAAGGCGACTGCATGTATCCGGCGTGCGTCGGCAAAGACGCGTGCGATCCCGGCAAAACGTGCAACGAATCTGGCGACTGCGTGTTTGCGAACGCCCCGGCGCTCAATGCCGAGATCGACAAGCAGGAAATCGACGAAAGCGGCGCTTCTGCGGTCGTCACGCTGACGCTCAACAACCCGCCTTCAAAGAACGTGTCGGTGACCTGCACGCTTTCGCCCGAGAGCGCGGCGGCTGAAGCCTCCGTCGATTGCTCGAGCGTCCTTTTTGATTCGAGCAATTATGACGGCGCGCAGACGATTCATGTCGTGGGCCTGCCCGATAACGTGATCGACGCTGATCAGACATTTACGCTGACGATCACGACGGTGTCGGAAGATGCCGATTTCAACGGGCTTGAAAAGTCGTTTGAGATCACGAACAAGAACATCGACAAGGTGGGCGTGACGGTGAACGCCGCGAACCTTCAGACCTCTGAATCGGGCGGCAGCGCGGTGTTCACGGTCGTGCTGAGCGCCAAGCCCGAAGCGAATGTGACGTTCGAGGTGTCGAGCAGCAACCCGGAT
>JAFZFY010000338.1 GCA_017555665.1 Pseudomonadota bacterium
CTCGACAAGCTCAAGCGCAGACGCGACCTGTGCATGTTAAAGATTGCCCAGATCCCCGGCATGTCATGCGTCGCCCCTCACGGCAGTTTTTATGCATTTGTACGCGTCGAAAATGTGGACGATGACACAAAATGGTGTAAAGACCTTTTGGAGACCAAAGGTGTCGTCGTCGTACCCGGCAGCGGTTTTGACTACCACGATCCGGGTGCCGGCTATTTCCGCATCGTATTTCTCCCCGATGAATCCGTTCTCGCCGAAGCGTTCGACAAGATCGCAGAATTTGTCCAGGAAACTCGCAAATGACAAGAAACCGGTCACAGGTCAGAATAGTGGCGATTGCCGGCCCCAAAGGCGGCATCGGCAGGACGACATGCGCGATCGCGCTCGGTCGCGCGCTCTGCATGCGCGAGCATCACGTCCTGATTGTCGATACGTCGCCAGCCTGTGGCCAATGCTCGGCATTGCTTGATCTGCCGCCGATCGCGCCACAGCCGCCGATCGCCTTTGAAGTCACAAAGACTGCGCTTGACGGCCTCGATGCCGTCACGATCACGCCGACAGCCGATTGCCTCGACGCATTCTTTGCGCATCTGCGCGAAAATGCGCAATACGACGATATCATTCTCGACCTGTGCGGCAACCTCAATGACGAATCATTCGGGATGTTCATCCGCGCCGATATCCCGATCGTCCTGGCAGCGCCGGAACAGCCGATCATACTGGCGGCCACGCAGTGGCTGCGCATGGCGATCATCCGTTATATCAAGCGTTTCGAGGACACACCCGAACTCTCACAAACGCTCAGCCAGCACGCATCCGACTGGGATTTTGCCACTGTGTACGGCTCGCTCCCGCCTGACCTCCAGGAGCGTTTTCTTTCGGAACTCGGCGCATTCCGATGCGCATTTCTGCTCAACCACAAGCGCGAGAACAGCGAAGACCTGCAAAGCCGCGCCCTGTGTCACGCCTGGGGCATGCTTCTGGGGCTCAACATCCAGTATATCGGCAGCCTCAATCACGAAGACCGCCGCTGGTTCTATGACCGCCATCTAGCGGATGTCACGCCGTTCTGCCGCGAAGACCCGCTCGTCCGCGAACTCGACATCATCGCACGCGAAAAGCTTTCCGGCCGGCTGTTCAAGCCTCATCCGTGCCTGCCGTTGCTCGATGAGCACACCAAGCCGATCGAGTTCCTCATGACCGACGATCCGGATGCCTATCGCCAAGCCTATCGGCTGCTCTGGGAAGGCTATCGCCGCGATTCCGGACTCGTCTCGAACATCCTCTCGAAAGAGAAAATTGCAGCGATCATCGCACGCCTCGAAACCGCCTATAAATGCGCCGAACCTACGCCTGCAGCCGCGACAGAAGCGACGCTCAAATCGACGGAAATGCACGCCGTCACACGCTCATTTTCCGCCACTTTTGCGGCCATCGGCTCGACATACTCGCCTGAAAATGCCCAAGATGACGCAGGATCCTGGCTCGCATCCATGCGCGAAAAGGCCGGCATCACGCGCGCGCAAATCGCCCTCAAGACGCGCATTCCGGCTCGAACCATTGAGAAACTGGAATCCCAGCACTTTTCTGAATTTCCGGGGTCACGCCTCCAGGCTTATCTCTTCGAGATCGCCCGCGTCCTCTCGCTCGATCTCGCCGATGTCAGCAGAAGATTCGGCCTCACAGAAAACCACAAATCCTGATGATCAGGATTGATACGCCCCAGATCAGCCATACGATCGGTGCCCCCAAGCTGACCGCACGCAGATCCGTTTCCTTGTGCCGCACCAGTGGCTGTATTTCAAACATCGCGTTTTCAGCGTCATACTTCTTTCGTATTTCAGATTTCCCCATATCTGCCGCTCCGTGATATTGCCTGACGGCATGCGATCGCCTGCCGTCTGAATAGTGCCATCTCAAATCCCTTTGCATCATCCACACGTGATTTTTTTTGCCGTCTGCCCGGCACAAGAGTGCATGATCCTATGAAAAACTCCCGATGTCTTCCGCTCGCCATACTTATGCTCTTATCCGGGTGCACGGAGCACACGCCCACGGCAGCCGCCGTATGCCCCACCGATCCCTATTGCGAAGGCGCGATCCGCTACTATTGCGAAGCCGGCGAACTGCGCCAGGAAACATGCGCCTCGGGCTGTCAGAACGGCATCTGCCAAAGCGACACCTGTCCGGATGGCAGCTGCCAGCCGCATGCGTGTCATCCGGAATTGTTTATACCTGTCTGCGTTGGGCAGACCGCGCGCACCTGCGTGAACGGCACGCTTGTCGAAACGATCTGCCAGCTGCCTCAGATCTGCGACAAAGGCGCGTGTGTTTCCCCCGACAACGCCTGCGATCCGCTTACATTTGCACCCCAATGCCGTGACGGTCTGCGCGTCTTTTGCGACGAAGGGCGCCTACAGGAAGCGCCTTGTCCATCGGGCGAAAGCTGTCAGTCGGGCATCTGCGTGCCCCAGCCCGCCTCCTGCGGCAACGGAACCCCCGATGCAGGCGAAGCCTGCGATGACGGCAAAGACAACGGCACATACGGCAAATGCCGCGCCGATTGCAGCGGCATCGCGCGGTGCGGCGACGGCACGACCGATGCGCCCGACGAAACCTGCGATGATGGTCAAAACAACGGCACATACGGCTATTGCGACAAGACATGCGACCACATGCTGAACTGCGGCAATGATGATATCGAAGACGGCGAAGGCTGCGATGACGGCCCGAATAACGGCAAATACGGCTATTGCCGCTCAGACTGCAGCGCCGTCGCCCAATGCGGTGATAGCATCATCGACGCCCCCGATGAGATCTGTGACGATGGCAAAGACAACGGCACGCCAGGCGCGTGCAGCGCCGACTGCAAGCTCAAGACCGGCTGCGGCAACGGCGTTGTCGATGCCCCCGGCGAGTCGTGTGATCCGCCGTCAGCCGATTACCTCAAGACTTGCACCGCCGCCTGCAAGACCCTCGACACCATGTTTGAGGAGACCCCAGCCCCGAACACGATCTCGCTCGACGTGCCCGAGACATGCCGTCAGGACGATCTCTTCACCAAATACCTCATCTATCGCGAACGCTTTATCGGCAACGCCGCCAAGCATATTCCCGGCTTTATCGTATGGGGCACCGCCCCTGGCGAGTCTCTGCCGGCATCCTATCGCGACCCGAATATGAACTACGCCTCGGATTATACGTTCAATCACGGCGGCAATTCCTGCGAATTTGAAGACCTCAAGGATGCGCAGGGCGCTTACCGCTGGGGCGACACGTCCCTGGAGCTCGGCATCATGATCCACTGGCTCGCGAGCGAATATCGGATGTTCCAGATCCTCGGGCTCGACACGACCGAGACCGCCAAATATCTCTCGCTGGCAATCAAGGCGTTTGACCGCCTCGATGAAGATGCCGAAAAGCGCTTCCAGATGCCCCCCAAACTCGACGGTTTTTTTACGCGCGACGATGTGCCGCACGACTTTTTCAAAACCGGCGACACCTACCGTTTCGAGCGCACCGACGGCTTTGCCGGCTATGAATGTGCCGGCTCCGACTATGCGTGCGCCAGCCACAACCATCTGTCTGCCGAAGCGATGCTCAAAGACGGCTATTTTATCAGCCAGGATCAGGTGACCGGCCTTTTTGAAGGCTTCGGCATGGCCGCCTTCCTGCTTCCCGAAGACGCAGAATTTGAGGGCATGAAGCTTCGCCATGAAGCCCGCGCGCGCATCGACAGGCTCATCCGCTTTTTCCGCAACAACCAATGGATGATCGGCATCGAGACCGCTACCGGATGGAAACAAGTCCCCGAAACGTGGGGCGGGTATGTGCAGATGTTCAGCGGCATATTTGCAGAAGCCGCCAACACGATCAGCGCGCCAGACTTCGGGCTTGAGAACTATCACGATGTCGCCTCGCAGACCACCTACGCGGCCACGAACACGGTGCTCGAATTGGCCTGGCCCTCGTGGGAAACCATCAACAACTACAACCGCAATCTCGCGCTCCGTCTGCTCAACTTTACCGAGCTCTGGAATGACGACAAATTCACGCGCAAGAGCATCGAGGCAGGCCGCGAGCTCTGGCCGCTCGCGCACGCGCTCGTCACAGGCCGTCCTTTGCCCGACAGCTACCCGTTCTGGCACATGCACACGGTTCTGGGTTCCGCGCCATGCCATGCGCCATGCAACGGCGTTTCGTGTCCCGATCCCACCCCCGGCTGGATGGGCGAAAGCTACTTTGTCACGCCAAACGACCGCCTGGGCTCGCCATACAACGAAGGGGAGTATAACGGCCTCGACTATCTGATCGCGCACAACCTGTATTTCCTCGCGTATGCCCAAAAGACAGGCCGCCCGTACACGCAGATCCCCATGACGAATGTCAAATCAGGGCACCGACTGGGCGACTATCTCGACGGCAAGACAAAGGAACTGACGGCCTATCAGGCCAATGCCAATCCCGATGACCTCGTCCGAGCGTTCTGCAGCCGCCCGTTTGTCGACTGGCTCCGCGACAGCGCACTCGGCCTCGTCGACATCTATACGGCCGACAACAAATGGCACTGCGATCTTTCGGGCAAATGCACGATCGAAAAAGACGATACGCCATACACGAGCCGAAACGCCCTGATCCTCGGCACGAGCGGCGCGGACTCAATCACGATCCCGTCAGGCTCTGCCTATCATCACTGCATCGCCACGCTCGGCGGCAACGACACGATCACCGTGCCCGCCGGCATGCACCACATCGAGAGCGGTGACGGCGACGACACGATCACGACAAACGGCTATCAGGTCACGATACTCGCGGGCGCTGGCAACGACACGATCAAGCTCGGAAACGGCTTCCACCTGGTCGATGCCGGTCCCGGTAACGACACAGTCACCGGCGGCAGCGGCACGAACCTCATATCAGGCGGCGACGGCGACGATATCATCAAGGCCGGCGCAGGCAATAACACGCTTCTAGGCGGCCCCGGCAATGACACGCTCGAAGCCCTCAACGGCAACAATGTCGTCTGGGGCAACGCGGGCGACGACAAGATCAAGCTCGGAGACGGCAACAACCGCGTCTGGACTGGCGATGGCCGCGCATTCGTCAAGCTCGGAAACGGCAACACCACCGTCGTCGCCCCTTATCCGCAGAATCATGAACTCAAGATCTGTCTCGGCACGGGCCAAAATACAATCTGGGCAGGCTGGTCTTCCCAATCGCATTGCAGCGCAAACCGCCCCAATACAAACTTCGGCGACAACTCCTGCAAACAGGATCTGACCGACGACGACTGCTCCGATGCCAAATATCAGGCATGGAAATAATATATATTTATATATATATTTTATTTTGGGGTGTTTTCTATGGCGCGTTCGCGCCATACGAAAACACTTCTGCGCTATGTGCCGTTGGCACATACGCGCCGAAATATACATAAAATACCCCAAATAAATTTCGGCGGCGTATTTGCTTTGCAAATAGCCGCCGGCGCAAGGCTGTATGCGCCAACGGCGCATAAGCCGCGCTCCATATAACTATTCACTATTCACCATAAAAAACTATTCACTATTAGCTATTCACTATTCACTATTAGCTATTCACTATTTTCGTTTTCGAATAATACAAACGAGCACGGGTGCGCCAATCGCCGCCGTAATCACGCCGACGGGGAGCCAAGCAAAGCGCTCAAAGATGCGCGAAATCGTATCTGCCAAAACAAGAAAAGCCGCGCCATACAACGCGCACAGCACCATCAGATGCCGCATCGCACAGCCATAGATTCGGCGCAATATATGCGGAATAATGAGGCCGATGAAGCCAATCGGACCGCACACAGACACGACGATGGAAGTCGCAAGCCCGGCAACCAGAAGCACCGCCGCACGCGTGCGGACAATGCGCACGCCACGCGATGCAGCCAGTTCCGAATCGACGCTCAGCATATCCAGGCGTTCGGCACTCAAGTACAGGTAAATCAAGGCAATCGCGATCATCGGAACGCTCGCGAATGCGCCATAACCGGTCACTTCCAGCCCACCAAGCTGCCACCGCATCATCTGATGCGCCGTGAACGGCGTTGCAAACGCCTGAACCGCAAGGCCGGCAGCACCGCAGAACATCGAAGCTGCGATGCCAGCCAGCAAACAGTTAAACGGCTGATAGCGCCCCATGCGCGCCGAGACCGCGATCACAGCGCCCATGGTCAATATGCCGCCAGCACACGAAGATGCCGAAAGGCCGAAGATGCCCGCAAATCCTAACTGAATCGCGAGCATCGCCCCCAATGAAGCGCCGCTCGCGAGCCCGAGCGTATAGGGCGTCGCAAGCGCATTCTGAAACACCGACTGAAGCACACTGCCAGCCATCGCGAGCACGCAACCGCTCAACGCCCCCCAGAGCACGCGCGGCACTCGGAGCTGCCAAAAGACCTCGCGCGACGCATCCCACGGAAAAGACGCCGTCGCACCCACCCACGGACAGACGAGCAATGCGCACAAGGTAACGGCAAGCGCAAGCCATAGCGCACGATTGCCCTGCACGGCTTCTTGCGAAGCCTCAGAACACGCTCGCGCCCGACGTCTCGAATACATAGACACAGGAATATCGGTCATCTGAAGGCGATGTCCCGACCGAACTGCCGTGCGGCAAACACGCCGCACACGAACGCGCGACTCGCGCGCATAGCGCGCAAACACTTGCGGATCCGCGCGATACACGCGCCCCAAAAGCCGCGCAGACGGAAGCGATGCCGAATCCGAAACGATTCGCCCACGCGACATCACGATAACCCGGTCGGCATAGCGTGCCGCCTGACCGAGGTCATGCGTCACCGAAATCACAATCATGCCCTTGCGCACAAGACGGCGCACAGCACGACAAAACACCTCGGCATAGCCGACATCCAATGCCGCAGTCGGCTCATCCAAAAGCAGTATCCGCGCGCGCTGGGCCACGGCTGACGCCAGGATGCACATCTCCAACTCGCCACCCGAAAGCGTGCAAAGCCGACGCGACGCGAGATGCACCACTCCGAGTTCGCGAAGTGCACGACGCGCCCGTTCAAGGCGCTGCGCCGGCTCAGCGCCGCGCATCCCCCACGCATACGTGCCCTGACTCACGAACGAAAGCACGCTCAGTTCGGGCACGGCCTCAAGGCGCTGCGGAACGTATGCAATCTTTTCAGCACGCGTCAAGACGCCAAGCGACGCCAAACGCGCACCATCCAACGTGACTTCACCGCTGTCCGGGCAAAACAGCCCCGCAAGCACGCGAATCCACGTCGATTTCCCTGCCCCGTTCGGCCCGATGATGTGCGTCCACCCCGGGGCAAAATGACAGCAGACCGAGCGAAGCACCGGCCTGCCTTCAAAACTCACGCACACCTGGTGCGAGTTAAAATCAAGACTCAAAGGCTTACGTATCCTGCTTGCCGTCTTCCGGTTTCGGCTCTTGCGACGCGCGCGCTTCTGCTTCCGAAAGGCGCTTCACAAGCGCTTCAGGATTGCCAACGTTTTCGAGTTCTTTTTTGGCGACTTCCAAGCGAGAGCGAGCCGCCCGCATATCGCCGTCATCCAGATAATGTTCAGCAAGGATCAGCTGGGCTTCGGCCATGCATTTCTGGGCTTCGACAGACCCGTCATTGCGGAATTCCTTGATCGCGCCCTCAAAAGCCTTAATCGCGCGTCGTTTTTTGTCGCGCTCCCATTCGAGCTGCGCAAGGCGCATCATGGCATGCCCTTTTTCGTGATGCATGCTGGCTTCATCATAAGCATCAATTGCCGCCTCGGCTGCATCACGGCCCGAAGAATTATCCGTGCTGTACACAGACTGAAGGTAATAGACCGCCCCCACCCATTCCGGCTTCGCATTGGACGCTTTGATCTGTTTGACAGCCGTCGAAAGGATCGAACGCACTTCATCCTCGTTGCCCGCCTGACGCGCCGCTTCAACCTGAAGCCAAGAGACGATTACAGGCCAAGTGCTTGATTTATCGAGGGTTTTGACTTTTTCTGCCGCCGTTGCAAGCAACCCTTCAGCCGTTTCATGATCTCCCTGCGCAAGCGCGATCTGCGCTTTTCCACACAGCCCCTGAACGGCTATTTCGGCATTTGCATCGGCAGACTGCGCATCAAGACCCGCGATGGCCTCGGTCACTTTACCGCTCAAAAGCAACTGCTGGGGCGTATCCTGCGCGTATGCATTGAATGAAAAACCTAGGAAAATAGCCAAAATCGATGCTGACAACCGTTTCATGATCACCTCCGTGGCCTCGTGGCCAGCCAAAACTCGCGCGACTATACAGCATTTCACTATTTTTTTTAATTTTGAAGGAATCACACCAGATATTTATACCATTCAGCCCGCAGGGAGCCCAAATATGCGTCAAAATAATGGTTTATCTCCACGCCTGCAGAACAAAGTCATTTTTTCGAGCGAGGGTCATGTGTTCAGCGCAACCGAGTGAACACCCTCCTGCGCATCCAGACGCATGATACCCCGGCTGACGCTATCCCCCTCGCCCGAGCGGTCTGCATACAGATCCATAAGGCTCTGTTCTACGACTGTGGATAAGTCTTTTCTGGACCTCATCCGCCGCTACCGCGGCGCCCTCTCCTGTCTGGAGAGGGCTATGGGGTCGCTTACGCACACCCATATCTGATGTACCCAAAGGACGGCATCTCCACGCTTGCCGCACATCGCCATCAATAATCGCCCCAGTCATGGCAATCAGCCTCACCATTCACGTCCGGATCACAATACGTCTCAATACGCTTGCAATCGACCGCATATTGCTTGCCATCTTTGCAGTATGTCAACCACCTGCCATCGCTTGAACAAGACGAACTCGTCCCTGTACACGACTTGGTCTGACATCCTTTCGTGCAATCCGATGCGCAATACACATCCCTGTCCACGATATACGCATTCCCGTCACTCGTCATGGTACAATACGTCAAGTGCATCATCTCATCCTGATAATACTCATGGAACTTACATTCTTTCTGAACCGTTCCCGGAGCATCACAGCTTTCGTAATCCCCTTCATACATACACTCAGCGATTCCAGGAAGATCCGCAAAAAGCCCGCAAGTCGCCCCCGTTTCACCGCAATCCACCACGACAACGACATTATCCACACCGCATTTCACGACCTTCTCCCCGTCGCAAAACCATTCATACGAAGCGGCATCACAAGCCTCTCCCACCGTATAAGGCCTGGTGGTTTTCACAGGCACACTGATCTGCCCTGTTGAAGTCTGACCCGGCGTTCCGTGATCAACCGAAGGCTGAACGGTATTTCCCCCTGGCGTCGTCTGCGTATTGCCATCATCCACCTCTGTGGCACAACCCACGAGCGCGCACATGCCTAATATCATGCCTAATACTCTACATTTCATCAGCTTATCCCTCTCTCAAATTGCGCACAAACGTGCACGCAGTTTAACCCTTGCATTTTAAGCCATTCAAGACGTGATGTCGATAAATCCGTCAATTTTATTTAGGGCAGCCCATAGGCTTTTCTGAAGTATAGAGGGCATCGCGGACAGGCAGTAGGCAGTAGGCCGTAGATGGCAGGCAGTCGTTAGCGGCACAGGAACTTTTGCCCATTTGGCAACCGACATCGTGTCGGCTGTACTGAAGATGATTTGTATTTATTACGGAATATGCCGATGCTTATGAAGACGATATCCACGCTTGTAGAACAGAGCCTAAAAAAAACCGCAAAAAAAATGCACAAGGCGTGATGCATTTTCATTCTGAGTGGCACCATTAGGGACATCACACGGGGCGTCACCGCCTCCCTACCTGCAAGGAGCCCTCATGAACGTTATCCGCACCCTGTTCCCTATCCATCTTCTCTCGGCCGCAAGCCTACTCTGTGCATGCACAACCGACACATGGGTCACGCAAGCCGATATCACGCTTGCCTCTGCCGAAACACACGCCCTGAGCGCGCATCCATCGCATACACGCGTGCTGCCACACTCGGGGGCATCCACACCCGCACCGATAAAACCGGCACGCATCACGCCTCGCAAAACCACAGGGAACACGAAGCCACGGCACACAAAATCAGATAACCATATAGACACACCCCCCCGTGTCTTTCCCCATACAACGCCCCAATCAGATCACGGCTTCGATTTTACGAGCGAACCCTTGGAAATCGCGGACGGCAGGCGCCCAGGCGCGCAGATCATGGGCAACACGGCTGATCACGGATTCGATTTTACGAGCGAACCCTTGGAAAATGCGGACGGCAGGCGCCTAGACGAGCTGATCACGGGCAACACGGCTGATCACGGATTCGATTTTACGAGCGAACCCTTGGAAAATGCGGACGGCAGGCGCCTAGACGAGCTGATCACGGGCAACGAGGATGCTCTAGGATTCGATTTTACGAGCGTCGATATCGAAAAGGCATCACGCCCACAATCCCCCATTGCTCACAACGCGCAGCCAAGCGCCCATGAACCGTCCGATGCCGACTGTATTGACATCAACACAGCCGATATCGCCGAACTCATGCGTCTGCCAGGCATCGGAAAAAATCGCGCCCAAGCCATTGTTGCCTCACGCGCACACAAATCATTCAAGCGCAAGAAAGATATCAAGCGCATCAAAGGCATTGGCAACAAATCCTATCTGAAGCTGTCGGGTATGCTCTGTGAAATATAAAAAGGGCGGAACGCATCCGTTCCGCCCCCTCATGATTCAAGCGAATCAGTAGCAGAAAGCGCCCTGATCGTCCTCTTCACATTCCTCATCCTCATAGCACGCCATCGTGACCATGTATCCGCCCTCGCAATAGGTCGCCTCACCGCCATCCGCACTGCAGCTGCCCTCATTGCCAGTACAGTTATTCAGGACACATCCATTCGCGGTATCAGTACACGTCGTGCAATAGGAGCCACCTATGGCATACCAGTGAAGCTTGCCATCACTCCACTTCTGGCAACGCAAATGATCCTGGCCAAGGAAACCGTAATAGTCATACCCGCACGCATAAGATTCCATACCTTCAGCCGCGCAATCAAAGTCAGCCTCGTACAGATCAGGGCAAGTCGCGAAGTTCAATTTATCGCTTGTCGAGGTGATAATGCACGAAGACTCGCAAGTGGAATATTCAACCACGCTATTGCCACTCGCATCCTCGCCACACCAAACCGCATCGGAACCAATGCAAGACTCCACAAAGGTATTGTAATCGCACGCAGCACCTTTCGTATTGTTCTGTGCAGCCGGAACAGACGTGATATCAAGACTCACGCTTCCAGAGGGGGTCGGGTCTTTCGTGTTCGTGTTTGTATTCTTGTCGTCATCACAGCCAACAAACGCGCACAATGCCAAAAGACCACATATCACAGCAAATTTCTTCATAATGTTCCTCTTCAAAGACCAAACGGCCGATCCAACATACCAGGCTCAGCCAATCCGACCAAACCCACACTGGTAGTATAGCAAATCACCATCGAATTTTATAGTGATGAAAAACAAATTATTGCCCGCGCGGTTACGACTCAGCCCATAGACTTGTCTGATCAGCCCATAGACTTGTCTGAAGTATTATGGGCACTGTGGATAAGGCAGTAAGCAATAGATCGTAGGCCGTAGTTATCTGTACAGGCGTTTTTACCCTGAGGGCATATAAAGTTCGCCAGCTTATGGGCGAGAAAGATGTTGTAACGCTCATGATTCAGAGGGCGGCAGGAGTACCCCTGCGCGTAACAGTTTACCGCATAGGCGTGATTGAAGTCATGCCGGGCATTGCGGGACAGGCGGCAGGCAGGTGGCAGTTGTTATTGTTATGGACATGGATTTTTAGACTCGCCCCATCTCACCAAGGGGAACTTGTTACATCGTGGCTCAATAAGGGCGGCGGCAGTTCTCGCCCCATCTCACCAAGGGGACTTGGCTTTATTCACATGATCCATGTCCATAGTAATAGATATGAATAAACAATGGAATCTATACATTTTACACATATAGTTATAACACCGCATATCATCCAATTACTTACCACACGAGCATTCCAGATTTTGAAAACACGTTTCTTTCATGTACTCAGATGGAGCAAATCATAGTATTGAGTCACCCAAATGTTCCATAAATGTTCCCTCGATTTTTCTTTACACACGATTATATCCATGATAATCGAATCATACATTTCTGAAGATAGCACATAGAAGTAGCACCTATGCGTATTTTATTCAGACATGAAGGAACGCGATGACAAAGAACTTATTTAGCTTATGGGGAAAGAAAGCCTCCAACGGAGAGCCCAAGTGGTTACCGTTGATCATTCATCTGGCAGACACGGCAGAGATCGGGAAACTGCTTTGGGATGAATGGTTATGCGAAGGCGCGAAGCGCAACATTGCCGAGAACTGCTATTATTCTGGCACCCCTGACGAATTCGAAAAGCTCCGTCAAGCCCGGTCACTGTTCGTGTTTTTGTGCGCGGCACATGATTTGGGCAAAGCGACGCCAGCGTTTCAGGGGAAATCGGCTAAAGTCAGCCGCTATGATCTAGATAGCGAAAATGAGCTTATTGAGCGCGAAGATGCCTGCCGGACACTTGACACGCTGATATCAGAGGGGCTTCTGTCCAATGGGTACACATGGAACGCGTGTATGAGTGACCGTCAGCAGACACCTCATGCGTTATGCTCACAAGTTCTCCTTCTCAAACAGAGCAACAGCAAAGCAAAACACCTCAAAAATATCGCAGCCATCCTCGGCGCGCACCACGGAAAACCGCAGGACAATGTCTTAAAAGACATGGACGAGAGCTATCCGGATAATTTTCATAATGGCATCCGAGGCAAGCAGGTCTGGCAGACAGCGCAGCGGGATCTACTTTTATGGGCCATATCCCAGAGCGGCGTAAACAAGATGGATGATTACCCGTGCCCCAACCAGTCTGCCAGTGTCGTCCTTACGGGGCTTCTCATTATGGCAGACTGGATCTCAAGTAATGAGATGCTCTGCCCTTACATTCTATTTGGAACGCCAGTCAGACCAGAGAAATGCCTAACGCGCGCCCAAAATGCTTGGGATCGCCTAAGCCTGACACATAAATGGGCCCCCCTGCTCGATTTTGATTATTCCAATTCAATTATTGATTATTATCGCCTGCGTTTTCATTTTGATTCCCCCAATGCCATTCAACAAGAAATCATTGAGATTGCAAGAAACCAAAACCATAGTGGCATCATCGTGATTGAAGCGCCCATGGGGTATGGCAAAACAGAAGCAGCCTTGGCAGCTGCAGAGATACTGGCCAAAAGGAGCAATCGCACAGGGATCTATTTTGCGCTGCCGACACAAGCGACTTCCAATGGCATTTTTCCGCGCGTAAAGTCGTGGGCACACACCCAGACTGACGGTATCCATTCCATTCATCTATTTCATTCGAAAGCCGAGTTTAATGAGGAATGGAGTGCATTGGCCGAATCAGTTATCGATGACGAAGACCGAGAGTGCTCAGAGAAGAACACCCTGATTGTCAATCAGTGGTTTGCCGGCCGCAAAAAGACCATGCTTGCGGATTTTGTCGTGGGCACCATTGATCAGCTTTTAATGGGCGCATTGAAACAAAAGCACGTCATGCTGCGCCATCTTGGGCTTGCAAACAAAGTCGTGATTATCGATGAATGCCATGCTTATGACGCATACATGAGCAATTATCTTGAGCGGATCTTGTCGTGGTTGGGCATCTATCGCGTTCCAGTCGTTGTGCTATCCGCAACGTTACCCATCAAGAAGCGTAGATCACTCATCGATGCTTACCGGCACACCCGATATTTTGAAGAAGAGGAAGAAGCATCGCCCCAACCAGAATGGATGACAACACGAGCTTATCCATTAATTACCAGCGCAAGCCTCGGTACCTCAGAGCCGAGCAGCCATCCCATCCCACTTTCACCAAACAAACACCGCATTATTATCCAACATATCACAGATGATGCTATGATTGATATCATATCGGAGCTATCCCCAAAGGGCGGATGCATCGGTATTATCGTCAATACGGTCTCAAGAGCGCAGTTTTTTGCACGTCAGTTCCGCGAAATTTTTGGCAAAGAATCCGTTCTGCTATTTCATTCGAGATTTACGTCGCCCGACCGCGCATCCATAGAAAACAAGCTCATCCGTTGGCTTGGCAAACCAAGCGATACCACAGTCCGCCCAGATTTTAAAATAATCATCGGCACGCAAGTGCTTGAGCAGTCTCTGGATATCGATTTTGATATCATGTTTACCGATCTTGCCCCCATGGATCTTATTCTGCAACGCCTGGGCAGGCTTCACAGACATGACCGCAAGCGTCCGGATGGTGTCCAAACACCTAAATGTTATATTTTGGGAGACAGCGAAGAAACATTTGAACGCGGTGCTTCTGTAATCTATGGCAATTGTCTTTTGATGCGCACCAGAGCCCTGCTTCCGGATATCATCATTCTTCCGGACGATATATCCCAGCTTGTCCAGGATACATATAATTTTGATTTGAATCCCTGTAAGGAGATAGATGATTATAAAGATGCGCTTAAGATTTATAACAAGCGCATCGAAAACAAGCGCGCGCGTGCAGAAACCTATTGTCTTGCCGATCCATCAAAATCCAGATTATCCACAGTTCTCGGATTGCTGAAGACGCCCGCTGATGCCTCAGCAGGTGAGGAAGCTGTGCGCGATCTTGAAAATACCATCGAAGTCATCGTGATACAGAAATGTGAAGACGGCTATATTCACATTCTCGATGACAATATGACGCCGATTGCGCGAGAAGAGATTCCCTCGCCTGATGTCGCCTGGGAAATCTCAAAATATCGCGTCAGTCTTCCCATGAATATAAGTGGCAATACCAATGGACAGCGCGATCTTACGATCGCGTCGCTTGAAACAGCCTCCGAAACTGTCGCGATGTGGCAAAAAGCGAGATATCTCAAAGGCGAGTTATTTCTTATTCTTGATGAGAAGGGGCAAAATCATGATATTGCGGGATTTGAGGTTGCATATAGCAAAAGCGACGGTCTCAGTGTCAACAAAAGTCCAGAGAATTACGAGGAAGGAGCTTAAAGCATGTATTCTGTAATTATGTATATAGAAACCAAGGGGAATGCGGCGCAAGCCGGAGGGGGTAGCGGCGTATTGGCAACGCCAATAGCCGCGCAGGGGGAGGCTTCCCCCTGTCCCAAAAGAGCTATAAAATGAATTCACCATGGATAGACAAATCATCCATAAACTTAAACAGGACCTGGCTTTCGGCCACTCTTTAAAGGAGCAATAAGAATGCCTGAAAAAGAATTCAACCTACTTCATGAGCCGTGGATATTGGTCATGGCGCGTTCGGGTACGACCTCTCTTGTCTCGCTGCTCGAAGTCTTTGAACATGCCCATGAATATCGGGCGATTGCGGGCGATCTGCCAACACAGGATATCGCGGTTATGCGGCTATTATTGGCAATTTTGCATGCCGTGTTTGAACGTCAGGATATCGATGGCAATGCGTGGCGCGCAAGCGATCCCTATGAAGTCCTTGAACAATGGCAAAGCCTATGGGAACTCGGGCATTTTCCTTTTGAGGTCATCCGCTCTTATCTGATGAAATATGAAGACCGTTTCTGGCTGTTTCATCCAGAGACGCCGTTTTATCAGGTTGCGGGACTGATCAAGGACAAGACCGTATTTGGACCATTTAATGTCAAGAAACTCAATGGCGACCTGCTGGAAAGTGACGGCAAACCGCGTCTATTTTCATCGCGTTCCGGTGAAGAAAAGCAGGTGCTAAGTTATGCCGAGGCAGCGCGCTGGCTCTTGCACATGCAGGGCTATGCGGAAACATTTGGTAAATTTGAAGCAAAGGGCAAAGTGAAAAGCGAGACCAAAGCCCCCAGTATTGGCGTAGGCTGGCTCGGGAAATGTGGCATCGTCATGGCCGATGGCAATTCGCTTTTTGAAACGCTGATGCTGAATTTCACGATGCTTCAGGATGGTGAGAAGCTTTGGGGCAAAGAGCGTCCTGTATGGGAAAAAGATCCGTCAGAATATGCCAAAGAGCGAAATGCCATTGAATGTCCAAACAATCTTTCCGAACTCATGACAACGCTTCCACGTCAGATTCTATTCTTGCACAATGACAAAGCCCTTAATGCTCAGCAGAAAGTGTCTGAATATATATTTTTGAGCGGCAGTTTTTTCCCGAAAGAGAATTCATTTGCCGAGCAATTCACAATCTGGCGCCACAGCAAGGATCCCGGCGACGATCCGAAAAATATCCCGTTCAGGCCCAAAGTTTTTGATGCTGAAAAGCAGGTGTGGCGTGGATTTTCCACATTTGTTGCCCAGACCAAAGATGACCATCGTCCAGGAATCGTAGACTGGATCGCCAGGCTTGCCGATGAAGACCTGCTTGAGCGGAAAGTTCTGACCTTCAAGACATCAAGTTTTAAATATGGCTCAATGTCAGCCGCAGTGACGGATTCATGCAGTGATTCACTTTCGCTTAATCCAGCACTTTTGACTCATAAATTTGCGGAGGGCTGGTGTGATCGAATTATAGCGGAGCTTGATATCACCGAACAACTTGTCTGGCAGCTGGGCCAGCTGGCCAGAAATATCGAGAAGTCGTCAGGAAGTGACACAGGCGATGCGGCATACGAGGAAGCCAAACGACAGGCCTATTATGGTCTGGACATGATATTCCGCGACTGGCTTGAGGAACTTGACCCGAAAGCAGCCGAAACAGATGATGCCAAAGGGTTGGATGCCGAATGCAAGAAATTCTGGGACGCCGAGCAGGCGTTGGTCCGACGACTTGGCAAAACCATTGTGAACGATGCAGGCGCAAAAGCATTTGTCGGCCGCCCGGACACGCTGGAAGCAATCAAACCGCTGACATCTGCAGAAGCATATAATTTATTTCTATATAAAACATCGAGCAAAGAAGCTCTCAAATCCAAAGGAGGTAAAAAATGACGGATACCAGCTTTCCCCATCAAGTTGCCGCCAATTTTGTCAGACAAACGATCAACGCATTGGCAAAGAGCAACAATGCCCCCAAAGTCCGTGCAATTCTGGCAAGACTTCGGCGCGGCGTATCCATGGCCCCCGGAGCCGATCCGGATATCTGGGATGTGACGTTGGCGGAACTCCCGAATGAACTCGTTTCTACAAACGGCATTCCCACCAAGGGTGAATGGGCCGTACAAATTGCGCTTACGCTTTTTGCGATGCACCAGCAGGGCAGAGATATCCAGTCGGATTGCGTTCACTATGAGGATGTGAAAGAAAAAACAGACAATGACACATTGAAAAGCCTTCAGCGACCGCAAAAAGCCGAATTCAATCCCCATAGTTTTGGCTGCGCAGTAAGAAGCCTCGCTGGTGAGAAAGACAGCGACGCCTTCAAGGCAGTCCGGCGGCGTTTCAATGCCACAGTCACCAGCGAAAGCATCGAGGAATTTGCGCACCATCTGCGAGGCATGATCCAGCTGATTAAAGCCAAATCCAATATCAAGCTGGACTATGTCGCGCTCACGCGCGAAATATATCTTTTCCAGAATCCCGAAAACCGAGACTCCCTGCGCCTGCGCTGGGGACAGGATTTTTATCGTTAATTATATTTACAGGCCTAACCAGGCCACAGACAAAGAAAGGAAACAATCATGGCAAATCTTTATGTTGACATTCACGCGCTCCAGATTATCCCGCCTTCGTGCGTAAACCGCGACGACACAGGCAGCCCCAAGACCGCAGTTTATGGCGGTGTGACCCGCGCCCGCGTGTCGAGCCAGTGCTGGAAAAATGCTGTCCGCCTCATGTTCAACGAGGTGCTTCCCAAATCGGATGTCGGCATCCGCACCAAACACATCTGCAATCTGATCGCAGACGAAATCGACAGACTCGGCGGCCTTTCGCCCAAAAAGCAGGCAGAAGCCATTCTGAAGAATGGCGGCCTCGCGCTCAAACCGGGCAAAAAAGGTGACGAAGACATGGAAACCGGCGCGCTTTATTTTATCAGCCCTGCGCAGATCAAAGCCATCGCGAAACTTGCCGTTGAAAATCCAGCCGCCAAGAAACCCGAAATTCAAGCAGTCATGAAAGCCGCGCCCTCTCTTGATGTCGCGCTTTTCGGCCGCATGGTCGCGGACGATCCCAGCCTGAATACGGATGCGTGCTGCCAGGTCGCGCACAGCATTTCCACGCACAAGGTCAACAATGAATTCGATTACTTCACCGCCCAGGATGACTGCTCGCCAGCAGACAACGCCGGCGCGGGAATGATTGGCACCGTGGAATATAATTCCTCGACGCTGTACCGCTATGCCACCATCGCCGTGCACGCGCTCAAAGACAATCTGGAAGAGAATACGGTTGAAGCCGTCAAAGCCTTTGTAGATGCCTTTATCCGCGCCATGCCTACTGGCAAAATCAATACCTTCGCGAACCGCACGCTTCCAAGCGCAGTCATGGTAACCATCCGTGAGGATCAGCCGATCAACCTCGTCGGCGCGTTTGAGAAGCCGGTCAAAAGCGGCGACAACGGTTATGTCGAAGCCTCTTGCAAGGCGCTTGTCGCACACGCCAAAGCCACCTATCGCGACTGGCTCCCCGAACCCAACAAATGCTTCGTCATCGGTGAAGGCCTTGAAGAGCTCGGCGATGCCGTGACTCTCAAAGAATTGCTCAATAGACTCGGAGACGAGCTCGAATCCCTCATCTAAGGAGTAAGTATGAACACACTGCTTCTGCGCTTCAAAGCCCCGATGCAATCGTGGGGAATCAGCGCGAAGTTCGATCGACGCTCCACAGAACGCGTCCCGAGCAAAAGTGCGGTCATCGGCATGCTGGCGGGCGCGCTCGGACGCAAACGGGACATGCCCGTCGATGATCTGAGCGCCCTTCGCTTTGGCGTAAGAATTGACAAGGAAGGCAGACTGATTCGCGATTTTCAAACCGCCAAAAACGCGTCTGACGCATACATCAGTTCCCGCTATTACCTCGCGGATGCAGCCTTTCTCGTCGGTCTTGAAGGCGAGAAGGATCTTCTCGAAACGATCGAAAACGCACTGAAACACCCCGTTTTTCCTATTTTTCTGGGACGCCGTTCCTGCCCGCCAGAAGGACGCGTCGTGCTTGGGATTCGTCCCGACGCCCTTATGAATGCGCTCAAAGCGGAACCCTGGCTAGCCGACGATACGGATCGGGATGCTAAAGTCCGATTTGTCCTAGATGCCGATGCTGGCGAGGAAGAGTCCTACATTCTTCGCGATCAGCCCGTGAGCTTCAATCAGCGTCAGCGAAAATTCGCATTCAGGCGCGTGCGCGATCTGCGGGATTATACGGATAATCCAAGCCAAGGATTTGAGCGCGAGCCGAACACGGAAATCGATGCCATGTCCATACTTGAGGAGGACTGAACCATGTACCTCTCACGCATAGAACTTGATGTCAAAAAACGTGATACGATGCGCGCGCTGAACTGGCCTGTCGTCATGCATGGCGCGATTGAAAGCTCGTTTCAAGACAAGGGCGAGCGCAAACTGTGGCGCGTGGATTACCTGAAAGACCGCTGTTATCTGCTCGTTCTGAGCGAAACGCTTCCCGACTTTACACGCCTGGCAGAGCAATTTTCCGCGCCGGGAACAAAGTCGGAACATCGCAATTACCAACCGCTTCTGGATCGCGTCCAGAATGGCCAAAAATATCGCTTCAGGCTGTGTGCCAATCCAGTGCACTGCACCAAACGCGATGTCGGGCTTTCGTCCAAGACCGACCGCGGCGTCATCAAGGCTCATGTCACGCAGGATCAGCAATGCCAGTGGCTCATTGACAAAGCGCCGAACTGCGGCTTTTCTTTGGATATTGGCGAAAAAGTCATGAAGTCCAACAAGCAAGGCGAGCAGAGCGAAGCCTGGACACATCCCGGTTTTGACATTGTTCACACGACGTGGCGAACCTTTGGCAAACGCCTGGATGACAAAAGCCAGAAAAACAAGGTCACGCTTCGAACAGCCACTTATGAGGGCACGCTCACCGTTACGGATGCCAATCTGTTCCGTCAGAAACTGATCGGCGGTATCGGGCGAGAAAAGGCATACGGCTGTGGCCTTTTGACGATCATCCCAGTCCGGGATTGATTCATTTTTGTGACGGGGGGAAGCCTCCCCCCGCGCGGCTATGTGCTCGCCTGAGACAGACGCGTCGCACACGACACGTCTGTCTCGGGCTGCGCGCATACGCCGCTCCC